>JBJLER010000014.1:0-13261 GCA_045565735.1 Pseudohongiellaceae bacterium | reverse complement strand
GACCTTGAGTGTGGAAGTCTTCTCTGGTCACGGTCGGATAATAAATTAGCTTTTCTTTAACATCGTCACCAAGGAATTCATTCTCAGGAAGATCTTTCAGAATGAAATCTTGATAAGCCAATTCACTGACGTAGCGGACTCCATGGGTGAGAATTACATTATCGAATCTTTCATAAACGGTTGGGTCTTGAATAATGCTAATAAAAGGCGCAAGGCCTGTTCCGGTGCTTATAAGATATAAGTTATGGCCTTCTAAAAGATGATCCACTACCAGGGTCCCGGTTGGCTTACTACTTACCAGTAATTCATCACCAACTTTTATATCTTGAAGTTTCGAGGTAAGAGGACCATCGGGTACTTTGATACTTAGAAATTCCAGTTCATCATCGTAATTAGGGCTGGCAATACTGTAGGCCCGCATTAGCGGCCGCCCTTCTACCTCCATTCCTAGCATAACGAAGTGTCCATTTTCAAAGCGTAGGGATTGATCCCTGGTTGTCTTGAAGCTGAACAAGGATTCGTTCCAGTGATGCACATCGGTTACGGACTGAGTGGATAGACTTGCCACAATTAACTTCCTCCGAGCAGGGCCGGGAATTCTAATTACACCTCCTATATCTGTAAATTAAATTATTTTTATAATATGTATCTATTTTTTAGATATACTATACCCCATGCACTTTACCCTGAAACAGCTCAAGGTGTTCTTAGCTGTGGCCAGTCATGAAAATGTCAGCATGGCTGCTGATGAACTGGCCATGTCGCAGTCTGCGGCCAGCACGGCCTTGAAAGAACTGGAGCAACGCTTTGATGTTGTTCTGTTCGATCGAGTCGGCAAACGGCTGCAACTGAATGAGCAAGGTGCCCTACTAAGACCACAGGCTGCGGCATTATTGTCTCAAGCGGAACAAATCGAGAGCTCTTTAATCCGCCATTCTGACGTTGGAGAACTGAAAGTTGGCGCCACTTTGACTATTGGCAATTATGTGGCAATCGGTATCATGGCGGCCTTTATTAAAGATCATCCTTCTGCTCAGGTGGAGCTTGATGTCGAAAACACTCGAGCCATTGCCAGTAAGGTGCGAAATTTTGAGTTAGATATAGGTCTTATTGAAGGAGAGTTACAGGAACCTGATCTCGACGTTCAGTACTGGCGTGATGACACCCTCTCAGTGTTTTGCTCTCCCCAACATCCCCTAGCCAAAAAGAAGGAATTATCGGACGTAGACTTAAAACAAGCAGATTGGATCATTAGGGAAAAAGGCTCGGGAACACGTCAGGCATTTGATCGAGCCATGAGTGGCATGTTGTCAGAGATAATTCTAAGGTTAGAGTTACAACACACAGAAGGAATTAAACGGGCAGTCGAAGCAGGACTTGGTATTGGCTGCCTATCCGAATTAACTTTACAAGATGCTTTTAAAAGAGGAACGCTAGTTCCGTTACTTGCACCACAGCGAGACTGGACCAGAAAATTTTATTTCATTCTGCATAAACAAAAATTTTTAAGTCGGGGTGTGCAGAGCTGGATTGAGCATTGTAAAAAGTATTAGGCAGAAATTAGAAAGCATTTTATGGAAGCTAAAAATCCAGTCATTTCCCAGCGGATAGCAGAATTTACCGTCGCAAATCGTTATGCACTTCTAATTCTAGCCACACTTCTAACAGTATTTTTAAGCACTGGTATTTTGCGCACCAGCTTTGATACCTCTCTAAGTGCTTTATTGTCCGAATCTGATCCTTATTTAGACGAATTAGATCTACTGGATCAGGAGTTTCCAACCAGTTCGGAAATTCGGTTTGCGTTTATCGCTGAGGATGGTGAAACAGTTTTCGCACGAGAGATTCTTGCCGCTATTCAGGAGCTGGAAGAGATCTTTGTCGAGATTCCACGCATTCGAGGCATAACAACGGTGCTGGAATATACCGCACCGGAAACGCAGCGTCGATTATTCAGTAAAGAATTAGATGAATACACGGACGCAGAACTCCGAGAAGTCGGAGAAACCGCAACGAGCGATCAATTACTCACCAGCAACCTGTTATCAAAAAATGGTGCGCTGACCTTTGCCGTTATTACATTGAATGCCCGTGACGCAAGTAGTGAACAACGGCTCGAAATAGCGGATGCCGTATTGGTTGTGCAAGATCAACTCCGGGCGAATCACCCTGATGTGGGTCTATTCGCGAACGCAGATCTGTTACTTGAACAATCAAGTCAAAAAGCAATGATCGATGACTTAACTAGCTTGCTGCCCATTGTGATTTTGCTAGCTGTGCTGGTTATTTGTTACTGCTTCAAGTCAATAACTTTAGGCGCTTGCATTCTTACTCACGTCGGATTCGTAATTTTAAACACTATCGGTGCCCTCGGATTTCTAAATTTCGCCTTTAACAGTATTTCCATCATGGCACCTCTTGTAGTTGTAGTTATATCTGTCGCCACAAGCGTGCATATTATTTCAATTTACAAACAAGCATTGCATAAAGGACAAAACAAAATTGATTCCATGCGACATAGCATGGCTTACAATTTTCAACCAGTTACGTTAGCTGCTTTAACCACTGCAATTGGATTCTCTTCACTAAACATGTGTTCTTCTCCTGCTGTACAGGATTTCGGCCGCATTGTCGCGATAGGAATCATTTTCTCCTATGTGTTAACCCTCTTAATGATGCCAACACTACTAATTTGGTTTTCGAAAATAACTGGCAATAAGAGTGAAGTTGGTGTGTCTTTTTTACAGAAAGAGCTACAACAGATAGTCAATTTTACTAATCGACAAGACAAAAAGATTTTTTATGGTTGTAGCGCACTGGCGATAATCACGATTCTGTTACTTCCACTCAACGAAACCGATTTTGATCGCTTGGATTTCATCGCATCAGATTCAGACACTCTGCTCTACTATGATCTAGTTAGCGAGCATATGAATCGAGGCCCAGCAGTTACGTACGGAATAAATAGTAATACTGAGGAAGGAGCGATAGATCCAGAGTTTCTCGCGCAGGTGGATGAATTTTCTACCTGGCTTGCTTCTCAAGATGATGTTGAATCAATCATCAGTATCACAGAAGTCTTAAAGACCATTAACCAAATCGTTAATGACAACGATGAAAATTACTTTCTGCTTCCAAAAGAGAAAGAAACTAATACAAATTATCTGAATGCCTATCGCATGGTGGAAGCGAATTACTTACCACTATCAAACTTTCTAAATGACGACAGTTCCTATTTAACTTTGACTGTGAATGCAGCTCCGATGTCAAACCAGAAAATCATCGATTTGGATGAGCGGATTACAGAGCGCTTCGGTGAATCATTTGCAACTGCAAACTTAGTTCACGGTAGCGGTATTTTATTGTTTGCGAGAATGGATGAACTAGTCACCATAGAATTGTTGCAAAGTTACTCGGTTAGCTTATTGCTAATTACTTTATGTCTGGTAATAGGTTTTCGCAGTTTGTATTTTGGTGTATTAAGCATATTACCCAATTTGCTCCCGGCAACAATTGTTTTTGGTTTATGGGCTTTGTTAGTTGGACAGTTGGATCCATTCGTGATGATGCTGTTCAGCATTAGTATCGGCATGGTTGTAGATGACACAGTGCATATATTGAGTCACTACCTTGAAGGAAGACGGGCTGGGGCGGATAAAAGCGACGCTGTGACTCATTCCATAAAGACCGCCGGACCTGCCTTAACTATTACCACCATGGTATTGGCCTTTGGCACGACAGTTATGATCTTTGCTAATACCTTGTATTTCCAACAATCTGCGAAACTATTAGTACCGATAGTTGTTTTGGCGCTGGTGTTAGATCTAATTTATCTCCCAACTATTCTGAAGCGATTCGATAATCAATTTAAGACCGCAGATGCTGTGACATCCTAAACAGAATTAACTATTATTGTCAGCCCGACTTTAGGAGAGCAATAATGAATTATCTGTTTAGAGAATTGCGCGTGATTATTTCACTTCTTACTATAATTTCGCTTACAGGAGCTACTCACATGGCTACGGCCCAATCCCCTGCAAGCGATTTGGAATCTCAATTTGCTTTTGAATTATTGCTAGATGTGGCTCCGCAGCATGATGCAGGCCATACGCGAATCGCACCGGTTACTGGCGGTACGTTTTCTGGCCCGCGCATAAGTGGAACAGTGCACAATGGCGGTGCGGATTGGATCACACAAGTCTCTGGCCATTCTAGCCTGGACGTTCGCATTACCTTAGAAACCGATGACGGTGCTATCATCTATATGACTTATAAAGGCATGGTTGTGCCGAGTGATAGCGGTTTGTACTGGCGGGTCACACCAAGTTTTACGACTTCTTCGGAAGAATATGATTGGTTAAACCACCGAGTATTCGTTGGAAAGTCTAAGCAAGTCGAAGGCAAGGTTGCCTACGACGTCTTTGAGATTCTATAGGTGATAAGTAGCGGCGATGAGCGAAAGGTTGAAGTGTGAGGCAAAGAACTCAAGGAATAGCAGAGTGTGTCGTTAGCAGCTGAGCAACTTCTCTAAGCTCTTTAACGAACTAATTCTGTTTCGCAACCGCTATGTCCCAAACACAAAAAAGCCCGATTGTTTCTCAACAGCCGGGCTTTTTTATTAAAGAAAGGCTAAATAACTACTAATCTTCACCGCCTTGATCGATGTCTTTCCAATTAACCGCTCCAAAAAACATCTCATCCCAGCTCTCATTACCCCAATCAACATTGCGATCAGGGTCTGGATTCGCTGGGTTCTGTGCTGAGTTGTCCCAAGCTGCTACTGCAGTAATCTTGGTACCACCCGGTACAAACTTAGGCTCCTCATAGGTATAGCTAAGCTGCCAGTTGTAGTTGTACTTGGCTATATTGATTAACTCTTCAGAAGTACCATCAGGGTAGTCAGCGTAAAAACGCATGCGCTTACCACGGAAGTGCATGTGAGGCAGGAGGCTGTGAATGTGCGCATCATTTTCAATGATGATGCTAGCAGTCTGCTCAAACGCTGGATCGTGGGCTGGAATCGTAGTCCAGGTATTCGGGAATACACATGCACACTCACCAGACATTCTTTCTTCAGGGACTTCACCCAATGGATAGAACCAAACACCTAGCTGGCTGCGGTCTACAGTTTCGCGGCCATTTGGTGTGTAGTGCATATTCAAGCGAAGTGTTGAACCTGCTTTAACTAGACCTCCAGTGTTTGGCGGATCTAGGTCTGGAGTAGCTCCAGGAATATAAGCAGTAATGTTTGCTTTATCACTATTGCCAGTTCCACCGCGGTTGCGGCGACGGTT
Source organism: Pseudohongiellaceae bacterium (assembly GCA_045565735.1). Lineage (GTDB taxonomy): Bacteria > Pseudomonadota > Gammaproteobacteria > Pseudomonadales > Pseudohongiellaceae > UBA9145. Next base: position 7,967 of record JBJLER010000014.1, on the reverse strand, counting down.
ATCTTCGCCAGGGAAATCTAATCGATTTACGGTGTGGTGCAACACAGATCTGTCACCTGCAATGATCTGGCTACCGCGCACAGCCATCGATCTTCAGGCATATCGAATTGAACTTCGACATTGACGAAGACGCCGTTTCCAGTAGCAGGAACAGTAGTTGCAGGAATGTCCAGAATCATATCTGGCTCACCGAAAGCCCACTTGGACTCTGGCCAAACTATCTCGGCCAATGGATCGTGATCCCCATCTTTCGGTGCACCGGCGTCGACCCAAGCAATGATCTTGCGAATGTCTGCGTTATCAACCAGACGATCATTGATGAATTCACCAATATGACCATCGATTTGACCTGGTGGCATTCGACGAGTCATTAATACTTCACGAATCATCGGCGACCAGCCCTGCACCATGGTATGGCTATCCATTGAAAAAGGAGCAACACCCGCCTTCTCGGTGACATGTCGCGCATTGCTCAGCTAAAACTGGAGCAATGTCTGCCACATAAGAAGGTGTTCCTTCAGATTCGTAGGCTACTTCTGAACCAGTAGTTGCAACTAGGCTTGGCGAAACATCTTCGTCCGCTAAGATTTGTTCAATTGCTGTTCCAGCAGCTTCGACTGATCCTCTGAATTGGACAGTGAATCTTCTTGGATCAAAAATAAGCACTTCACCAGTACGCTCAATTCCAAGAGCCTCTGAAATTAATCTGGCATCGTCCATAAGCACTGGAATGTCCACACCATACTCTTCAACTTTTTCCTGCACTGCTTCACGATTGTATCGACCCATCGGGTTGATCATCAGAAACTCAATTCCAGCTTCATCAAACTTGCTTTTTAAAACATCAAATTCTGGAACTGCGGCAGTCGTCGTATCGCTATCGTTTGCTTGAACCAGCAGCGCTATGGCTTTGTGGTCATCGTACCAACTCATCCCGTGGTGATAACCATCTTGATCTAAAAGTGAAAAATCCCCAACTCGTTCCTGCGCAACTGCAATTACAGGTGCCAGAATCAAAGCCAGGAGAGAAATAATAGAAAAGTTCGCTCTTTTCACTGTCTTCTCCTCAAAGTTAAGAAATTCTTTTGTAATAGTCCTGAAAGCCCCGTAACTTAGGACATTCGGCCGTTCAAAATCGTACTTTCCAAGGTTGTTTCTGGGTATATAAAAACGTCCTAGATACGCATTGCTACCTTACGGGGTATAGGAAAATACGTCAATCGAATAAGGGTCGTTTCGCCGATTTCTAAGCTTCACTTAACCCGCAGATTTTTAAGGGATTTATTGCTTTAGCGAGGACTGCAGAATCGTCAGGAGTTGGGGAAATAAAATTTCATTGGTGATCAGTAAATCCTGGTCATAGAATTGCGGGTCTATTCCTTCTGGCACTTCACTGAAATTTCCACATTTGGCACCTGCCTCCAGAGCAATCAATCGGGCAGCAGCAAAATCCCACAGACTCAGACTTTCGTAATACCCATCTAATCTGCCTGATGCCACCCAACAAATATCTAATGCCGCTGAACCAAGTCGTCGAATATCGGCACAACTAGTTAACACCGCTCTCACTCTTTTTATCATTGGTTCTAGGTTAGATTTTTCGTAAGGAAATCCTGTAGCAATGATCGTGCGCCTAATCCGAGATTCCTCAGCTACTCGAATAGGATTGCCGTTTAAAAAAGCGCCTTTCCCTTTTTGTGCAGTGAACATTTCGTCCGTAAAAGGATTAAACACCGCACCTATTAGAACTTGCTGATCATTTATAAATGCTATCGAAACGGCGGACTGATTGTGGCCATGGGCAAAGTTTACTGTTCCATCAATAGGATCAATTATCCAGAACGGACCTTTAATATCCTGAATAGCTGAAGTATCGGGAGCCGATTCTTCAGATACGATTAAATGCTCTGGAAAGCGCTCACTAATTTTTCCGCTAATAAATTGGTCTGCAGCAAGATCTGCATCGGTTACCAATTCCGTTCCTTGCTTAAAAAAATGTAAGAGATCCGCCTTGTCTCTATATTGACAAATGAGGTCCCCTACGTCGCGGGCTACTTTAACCGCAAATTCTTGAACTTCCTCTAAGTCCATGTTTTTCTAGTCTCTGGCATTTTTGTTGCTTCAATAAAATTAATGAACAACGCATTATAGCTGGGAGGAAAATTAGAACCTATCTCATTTCATCGGGAAAGCTACTAATTACGAAATCATGACAGCAATGAATATTGCCACTCGCTACTCGGGCTTTGCCATGATTGCGACTCTTACAAATCTTCTTGGCCAGGAATTCTCATTATGGGTATACACAGGATTTTTCGATGTTTATATCGGAATCTTTGTGGGCACTATTATTGGATTACTGTGTAAGTATTATTTGGATAAACAATTTATTTTTTCATATCAGCCGCAATCATCTATTGATGATGCACAAACATTTTTCGCATATAGCTTAACTGGGATAGGAACGACACTTCTGTTCTGGATCACGGAAATCGGATTCGAGCTAATTTATGGAACCAAGACAGCAAGATATGTTGGGGCTGTTATCGGCTTAACTATTGGTTATGTAGTAAAGTATCAACTCGACAAGCGCTACGTGTTTTCCAAACAGGATATCTGAATGCAGCTACATGGTTGGGGTCGATTTCCTCGAAAGGATGCTGACTTGTTAGAACCAAGTTCTCCTGAGTCATTTCTTGAGATTGTTTCTAAAAAAGAAATTGCAGGACCATTGATTGCTCGCGGAGGTGGCAGAAGTTATGGAGACAGTGCGCTAGCGGACACTGTATTGAGCAGTCGTTTTCTCGATAGCTTTCTTGAAATTAATTCGACAAATAACACCATTCGCTGTGGGGCCGGCGTCTCTATGGACACCGTGCTAAAAGTGATAATCCCTTATGGCTTATTTCTGCCGGTATTGCCAGGAACAAAATACGTCAGCGTCGGCGGAGCTGTTGCAGCTGACATTCATGGGAAAAACCATCATCGAGATGGCAGTTTCTGTGATCATGTAGAAAGATTCTCATTATTGCTTGCTTCAGGTGAAACAATAGAGTGCAGTTCAATAGAAAATAAAGATGCCTTTCAGGCGACCTGCGGCGGCATGGGATTGACGGGTGTGATTCTCGAAGTCACTTTAAAACTAGAAAAAGTTCCAAGCGTGACTATAAAAAGAAAATCGATTCCAGCTGCAAATCTCGAAGAATGCATGGACCTAATCGAAGAGAATGAAGGCAGTAAACATTCTGTAGCTTGGGTTGATTGTCTGGCAAAAGGAGAAGAGCTTGGTAGGTCAGTTTTACACTTAGCGGAACATAGTGAAATTGGAACGAGGGAATACAAATTAAGGAAAGGCCCTTCGATTCCATTTAGCACTCCTTCTTTTTTAATCAATAAATTCACAACTCGATTGTTCAACAATTCTCTATACAAACTACGTAAGCAGACAACAGAAGGACGCTCGGTGAACTACGATGCCTACTTTTTCCCCTTAGACAATATTCGAAACTGGAATCGGCTTTATGGCGGCAAAGGCTTTATACAATATCAGTTGGTTTTACCATTAGAATCTGCCAGAACTGGGCTGAGGGAAATCATTGACTGCGTTTCAGAGTCAGGCAAAGGATCGTTTATCTCTGTCCTGAAAAAATTTGGCAATAAAAATGAGAATTTGCTGTCCTTTCCAATCGCTGGCTACACTCTGAGTGTGGATTTCAAAAATGAAAAAAAAGTTTTTCCCTTACTAAAACAGTTAGATGAAATTGTACTAGCTAATAACGGCCGTCTTTATCTGGCTAAGGATTCAAGGATGAGTGAAGACGTATTTAAGGCTAGTTATCAATCTTGGGAGAAATTTCTAGAAGTAAAAAAGGAACTGGACCCAGAATGTCGATTTGCATCTTTGCAATCGACTAGATTGGGTCTCACGTAAAAAGTAAACATGAATATTCTTCTCGTTGGAGCTACATCTGCAATCGCCAAAGCCATTAGTCGGCTTTATTCAGAGCGCAATGCGCGATTGTTTTTAATTGCAAGAAATGAAGCCCTCCTTATGGAACTGTCTGATGATTTAACAGTAAGGGGAGCTCAATCGGTAGATTTCCATGTAATGGATATTACTGATACTGAAAGTCATATAAATGCTGTTAGCAACGCTAAATCAGCACTAGAAAACATTGACCTTGCACTGATTTGTCATGGTTCGCTCCCAGACCAGGAAATTTGTGAATCTGATTTTGAACAAGCAGCGCAAGAGATAAAAATTAATGGGTTAAGTGTAATTTCTTTGTGTACTGAAATTTCAAAGCTACTTAAAGAGCAAAATTCGGGGACGCTGGCTGTTATAACCTCAGTTGCAGGTGATCGCGGCCGGCAGCCTAATTTCATTTACGGGGCTGCCAAATCTATGGTATCCACATACTTGCAGGGCTTAAGGGGAAAGCTGTTGCCACACGGCGTACACGTCATCGATATAAGACCTGGTCTGGTTGATTCACCCATGACCGCCGGGTTTGAAAAAGGCATGCTTTGGTCCTCACCGGAGTCAGTTGCAACAAAAATAGTACGCAGTATTGATAAGAAGAAGCACACCGTATACGCGCCTGGCTACTGGCGCATCATCATGGCAATAGTTCGCTCCATTCCTGAAGTCCTCTTTAAGCGACTGAAGTTTTAAGCAGATGGAAAGTTCAACCTCCAATCTTCCTTTGTACGTCGATCTCGACGGGACTCTGATTAAGTCGGATTTGATGTTCGAATCCATTCTTATTCTATTAAAGAAGAATCTCTTCTTTCTGTTTGCCATACCTATTTGGTTGTTAAAAGGAAAGCCTTACTTAAAACTGCAATTAGCTAAACGGGTGCAAGTTCCAATCGAACAAGTGCCAGTAAATGAAGAGTTTCATAAATTTTTACAACAAGAAAAAGATCGCGGCAGAAAACTAGTTCTCATCTCTGCATCAAACCAGACTGTGGTAGAACAAGTCAGCTCACACTTTGACTTATTTAATGAATGCTTTGGTAGTAACGAGTCCACAAACTTAAAAGCAAACAACAAGCTGGCAAGAATTCAGGAACTAAATAACGGTAAGTCATTTTCTTATGCAGGAAACTCCTCTGCAGACTTACCAATTTGGAAAGAGTCGGCGGAAGTGTTGCTCGTTAACTGCAGTCAGTCTCTAGAAGGAAAAATAAAAACCACCAACGCAAAAAGCTTTGATAGCGCTCCTTCGCAGTTCAACAAACTCTTAGAGACAATGCGACCGCATCAGTGGCTAAAGAATCTACTTGTATTTGTTCCGCTGATTTTATCACATCAGATTAATCAACTAGATTTACTCTTTCTTTCGATAATTGCTTACGTCAGTTTCTGTCTGTGCGCATCCAGCGTGTATCTGTTAAACGACATGCTGGATTTAAAGTCCGACCGACAGCATACAACCAAATCTAAGCGGGCTTTTGCAGCGGGAGACCTTCCTTTAGCAACGGGATTTTTTGCTGGACCATTATTATTCCTGATGGGAGTTTTGTTTGCGTTATTACTGCCACAATCTTTTTTATTAGTTTTAATGATCTATTGGCTTCTTACTTCCTTATATAGTTTCTGTTTGAAACGCCTGTTCTTAATGGATGTGATTACTCTGGCAGTTTTGTACACGATGCGAGTTATTGCAGGATCGGCAGCAATCTCTGTTCAAACAACAGTGTGGTTAATTACATTTTCATTCTTCTTGTTCCTAGGACTTGCGTTAGTAAAACGTGTTATAGAATTATTAAACGTAATCGGGGAAGGAAAACAGCGAATAGAAGGCAGGGCCTACCTGTATACTCACATATGGCTGCTGTCTAGAATTGGCAAGGCATCCAGTGCAACAGCAATTATTGTATTTATACTTTATATTACGGCTCCTGAAACTATTCAGCTCTATAGTTCACCATTGATACTTTGGCTTATCTGCCCGCTTCTTATGTATCTGTTATTTCGTATTTGGCAATTCGCTCATACGCAAAAACTGGAAGAAGATCCTGTGTTATTCGCTCTAACGGATAGAATCGGGCAGGTGATAGCATTAGTTTGCGGTGTGCTAATTTGGCTTGCGGCGTAGAAAATACTTAAACGGCCATCGTTAAAATTTCTGCATGAAAGTGCAAGTGCTTTTCGATAAAGCTGGATATGAAGAAGTAGCTGTGATCGTACCCTTCTCTTTGATTAAAACTTAACGGGTAACCCTTTCCGCTGGCCGCTTCAACCAATAATAATGGCTTCAATTGTTCTTCTAAAAATTCATCGGCTGACCCCTGATCAATCAACATAGGAATTGGCCGCGTCGCTCTTTTCATTAACTCGACGGAGTCATACTGAGCCCAGGTGCTTTCATCCTCTCCAAGATAATTTTTAAAAGCTTTCTGACCCCACGGACAATTCATGGGAGAAACGATAGGAGCAAAGGCAGAAACACTGCGATAATTTTCCGGGTTCTTTAACGCAATGGTAATAGCCCCGTGACCTCCCATGGAATGACCCATGATGGATTGACGTTTATCGTCGATGGGAAACTTCCGCTTCACGAGTGCTGGAAGCTCTTCAACCACATAGTCATACATCTGGTAGTGTTTTTTCCACGGTTCTTCTGTTGCATTCAGATAAAAGCCAGCGCCTAAACCTAGATCATAGGCGCCATTTTTATCATCGGGTACGCCTTCTCCCCGCGGGCTAGTGTCCGGCGAAACAATGATGATACCTAGGTCAGACGCAAGTTTTTGTACACCGGCTTTTTGCACAAAGTTTTCGTCAGTGCAGGTTAATCCAGACAGCCAATAGATCACTGGCAATTTCACATCTGCTCCGGCAGACAATTGTTCTGGCAAAAATACAGAAAATGTCATTTCACAAATAACAGTTGTTGAAAAGTGCTTACAGCGAACCTGAGTTCCACCAAAACTTTTATTGCGAGCTATTTCTTCCATTTAATTCATTACCGTATGGTTGTTCTTGTTCAACTATTTCAAAATCATGAAGCTGTCTTCAATAGGATTCCATTTACTGGGTTTATCGATCTTGGTAACTATCATTGGTTTCTGAACTCTTGGTTCCAGGAGCTGCTCAAACTCTTCGACGTCTTTAAATTCTGGATCGAGCCACTTCTCAACCAAAGCATCGTCTTCAAAATCCAGCATAAGGGGCATGGATTTAGGATGAATGTCGTTCCACTGTGGCACCAAGGGAGGCAGCGTAATGATGGAGGCTGAGTAAACAACTTCTCCTGTTTCTCTGTTTATGTTTTCTTTATACAAACCGCCGAAGGTTATTGCTGACCCTTCTAGTTCAACTTTGTGGTAAGTCTCTTTATCCCCGAGTCCTTCCACAAAGGCACTGGCTGGAATAATACAGCGAGATTCGCGAAATGGTATGTATGTAATAGAACGTTTCGTGAACAACTTATCCGAGCGCGAATTAAAACTTGCATACTTGTAGTTGGGTTTCAGGGTTTCGTGATAAAGAAGCAACCACCACATAGCTTCTGAAACAATGCGCTCGCCATTCACTATGTGAACGATGGCAATTTTTGCACCCGGTGCTATATCATGACTTTGCTGATTAGAAAAAATTCTTATACCTAGTGTTTCGCAAAGCCATTGCATTTCCGGGCTATCGATTAGATTGAATCGTCCGCACACTGCCTGTACTCTCAAGCCTTATCAATTTTTGAAAAGAATAAGAATTCAGGTATCCCCATGAATTGTATGTGCAAAACGTTATCCCTTCTTCTTTTATTAGGATTTGTCAACCAATCATTATCCCAGAGCTTGTCTTCTTCAGAAGTATTAGCCTGTGAAAACTTGCGGCAGCTGGGCAATCTTACCATTACCTCCGCGCAGATAAGAGACAACGATCAATCAGATCAACCCTACTGTTACATTAGAGGAATCATTTCTCCTGCCATACATTTTCATGCGCAATTGCCTTT
>JBJLER010000013.1:0-40479 GCA_045565735.1 Pseudohongiellaceae bacterium | reverse complement strand
ATGCCACCATAGCATCAGCGGTTAGCTGACGTTGATTACTTCCATCTATATCCATGGTCCAAATTTCAGCACTCATGCCATCAGGATTAAACCGACGCCATACGACCTGGCTATTGTCTGGGCTGAAAAAGGGTCCGCCATCATAACCTGGCGAATGAGTAAGCTGTTTAACATTGGACCCATCGGAATCCATTATGTAGAGGTCCATGAAGTAAGCGGAGTCTTCGTCAAACAATTTTTGTTCTGCCTGGCTCAGTGTGCGGTTGTAGGCAGTACGATTCGAAGCAAACAATATCTTCGAACCATCGGTGGAATAAGAACCTTCTGCATCATATCCATCGGTGTTTGTCAGATTAACGATGGCTGCGCCATCAGCATTAGCTTGATAGATTTCATAATGACGATCGTAGTCCCAGCCATAAGGTCTATCGATTCCACTTTCTCGTATACGAATTTCTTCTGCTTGTTTTTCTAATGCGTCTGGATCTTCATGGGTCGAAGAAAACATGACCCTATCTAAAGTTGGATGCACCCAGGAACAAGTAGTCAGCCCAGTGCCTGGAGAAACTCGATGAGTATCGCCTGTATCTAGATCTCGCAGAAAGATCTGATAGAAAGGATTGTCTCCTGGCACTTCACTTTGAAAAATAAACAGTTTGCCATCTGATGAAAAATAACCTTCGCCAGAACGCAGGCTGTCAGTAATTAACTGATATGTGCCCGTCAATAACTCTGCTTCGTACTCAGTGTTATACATTTCAGGGCCAGTTGACTCAACGTAACCGCTAGCTCCTGCGACTCCATCCGCTGCTGCTGCTGTGGCCCCAGCGGCACCATCTGGTTGCGCCAAACTGGCTACATGAACAAACAGTAATAAAAATGCACTAATCGAAACTAGGCTTTTGTTTATAAAAGATCTCATCGCTCGTACCCATTGCTAACGTGCAGTTAATTACTCAAATTTAAAATTCTTCTGTTGTGGAAATACGCCAAAAAGGCCGCCAGTGTGCATAAAAACCACATTGCTTGCCCCTGGTAGCTGGCCTTCTTCACCTTTCTGAATTTCAGTTACCATGCCATGAAAGGCTTTACCTGTATAGACTGGGTCCAGGAATAGACCTTCGGTTCTGGCAAGTTCGGCGATTGTTTTGAAGACCTCCTGATCAGCGGTGCCATAACCCGGTCCGACATAGCCCTCAATCGTGCAAATATCTAGATCGTCCTCATTTAACTCCATATTGTAACTGTGCTTCCAGAAAGCTACATCTTTCCTGATTTTATTATCAAAGTATTCCGCATCATCGCAGACGTTAAATGCCACCACCTGACCTGGCAGATCGAAAAGTTTTGAGCCAACAACCAGACCACCTTGCGTCCCACCGGAACCGGTCGCGGTAACAATATAGTCTGGAGATATACCGTTTGTTTCGAAATCGTTTTTTAATTCTTCGCTCGCGGCAATATATCCCCACAGCCCAATCTCATCGGTAGCACCAACGGGAATGAAATGGGCCTTTGAACCCTGCTGATGATATTGCTGCTGTAACTCATTCGCCAGCTCCACATGTATGCCCCATTCCCGCTGCGACAGGTAGGAGATTTCTGCGCCTACCAAGTAATCCATTAAGAGATTGCCATCGGGATGCTCTGGTTTTTCTCCCCTTAAAATCAGATGTACTTTTATGCCAAGCCGCGCTCCGAGAATTGCAGTAGCACGACAGTGGTTAGATTGGACACCTCCACAAGTTATTAAGGTATCGCAACCTTCATCCAAAGCATGGGCAATAGTGAATTCCAGTTTGCGAATTTTATTGCCTGACACTTCCGTGCCGGTTAGCTCATCGTGCTTGACCCATATCTTAACGTCGAAATTCGGTACTATGAATCTCTCTAATGGAGTTAATGGAGTCGGGAGATTGGCTAAGTTGAGCCGATTTGGATATTTCATGTTTACAACATAAAAAAAGAAGAGGGAGTATATACTCCCTCTTCTTTTCTAAAACCCCTGAGTGAATGAAGAATAATACTTATTCGCTCTTCCTCATAGCGTCGTATGCCATCACACCGCTCTCTTCTTCTGTTGCCAGAGGACGAAGCGCTTCGCTGTAAAGAAAAAGATTAGTGAGCACTGCACGCAAATGGATCGATGCATTAAGGTTATCGACGACTTCAGATCCAATTTTTTCCTGTTTCAACATAAAGGAAAGTGCTGCACTTGCCTTTACACAATCTTCAGCAATCAATCGTTCAAAATCTTCTTTGCTATTAGCGAAAGCCTCTGAGAGGAAATTCATCGCAGAGGCCATGCCATCAATAGTGGGTCTTGCATGAGGGCCGGGACCACCGGTCTCATCAGAAGGAGGTCTGCCTTGTGCCGCGTAGGCCAGCAAGAACTCATAACCCGACTCGATGGTCTCGATACTTTCTTCGATATCCATATTTTACCGCTTCCGAAAAGTTATCTTATCCGTTCAGTCTGCTTCCTTCGGCGACCACTTCGCAGGGTCATGGTTTGCAGCTAATTCGTCTTCTGACATCCAGCCAGAAATCATCGAGCGAGTATAGAAAATCTTCTCTGGTCGTAATGCGAAATAAATATGGGTTGCTGCCAACGCTACCAATGCTAGGGTTGATAATCCATGCAACAAAAACACTAGCCCGAGCTGATCTTCCGGCATGCTGTTAGTTCGAACCCAGAATGGCGAATCTATTTGCATGAACATTAGAACGCCAGTTACGATAACTGCTAATACCACCACCGTTACTGCCCAATGCATGCCCTTCTGCTCGAAGTAATACTTACCAGGTTTGCGAGCAGAGTCGAATGGCTCGGCAAAATCTTTCGGCATTAACAACATCGACTTAAAGTCCTGCCAGAACGAAGCGCGAATAATGTGTGCGATCACCAGGAATGTAAGAATCAGACCACTGATCCAGTGAATATCCAGCCAAGCTATTCGTAGCCCAATTATCGGTGCTACACCCGTGAAAATTAGCACCAGAATACTTGCCGCCATTAACCAGTGAAACCACCGATCAATTGATTCGTGTCTAACAATGCGACGACCTTCACCTGTTGGTCTTTCTAAATTTTTCTTAGCCAAAGCTGCCATTACGATTGCATGAGCAATCAGTAAAATAACAATGGCCATGAAAACCACATAGAGTAAATCCCAAGAAACACCCAGGATTACTTCTTCACCCCAGACATCTCTTTTAAAGCGGACTATTTCTCCCACTGTAACTACCCTCTTATTCTAATTAGTTTTTCTCAGCTAACGGAGAAGATCCGAGGCTTAGCCCCGGATCGCTCTTTTAACCAGATTTTGCATTAAAGGCACTTTGAAGTTGTTGTAATTCAAAGGACGTGCTCCTACGGTCGCCATTTCAGCTACTGAATTTGCTGTGCTCTCAGAACGTGATTGACCACGAATCGCAGCTTCAATGTCTTCCAAACGCCGAGGCACACATTCAACAGCGCCACAAACGATGCGCGCGTCTTCAATGTTTTCACCGGAAGTTCTGAATGCAGCGGCAACGTTTACGAGAGCAAAATCCCACACGTTTCGATCAGCAACTTTCTCAAAGTAGAACTCAGCGTTAGCCCAGGTGTTTGGAATTCTTACTGCAGTAAGAATTTCACCTTCATTTAGTACAGTCATGTTCAAGATGTCACGATCTGGACCAACGAAGAAATCCTGTGCAGGGATCTCGCGCTGACCGCTCGTGCTTGAAACAACCATAGTGGCGTCTAATGCGACTAATGCTGGCGCAGTATCAGAAGGAGTAACCGCGACACATCGGCTTGCACCGAATAGTGCATGTTCACGATTCAGCCCTTCAGGAGAGTCTGCATAACAAATGTTGCCGCCTGCGCGATAGCAGTCCAAGCCACGACGGTAGTACCAGCAGCGAGTATCCTGGATCAGGTTACCGCCCAAAGTACCAACATTGCGAATTTGCGGGCTGGCTACAATGCTAGCAGCCTCTGCTAACAGACCGAAGCGAGATTGGATCAGTGGATCTCTGGCGATATCGGTCAAAGTTGTGACCGCACCAATCTCGATTCCATCGGCAGTTTCGGTGATGCCTTTCCAGGCATCAATCTGAGTCAGCTCAATCATGGCGGAAGGATTCTTATTGCGGTCTTTCAACCAACCATAAGTATCCTGACCACCACCAAGTAGCCAACCTTCGTTACCTAATCTGGATGCCAAGTCCAGAGCTGTTGCTTCATCAGCTGGCTGATAAAGCTCAATATCAGGCATTACGTCATGTGATGTGGCTACCATATCAACCTCGGAAATTGTTCTGCGCAAGAGGTACGGATTCTTCCGATGTTCCTGCTATGTGGTTAAGGATCATGTCTGTAGTAATTGGTGAAGCACCAAAGATGTGCCCATCCAATGCATCTGTAATCGCCGCCGTAAGAGCAGCAGACACAGAACCTTGTGATGGTTCACCAATACCACGTGCACCGACTGGGTTTTCCGGATCTGGTAGATCCACCCAACCAGTATCAATCTTCAATGGACAATCGAGATAAGTTGGAACCTTACTCTGCCAGTAACCAGTGCTTGCTGGGATACCATTTTGAGGATCGTATAAGTGACGCTCTAATGCAGAGAGTCCGATACCCCACACCACACCACCAACTAGCTGGTTATCCATTCCTTTCGGATGCATGATGGTTCCAGCTTCACCGATACTGATCATGTCGTGAATTTCTATTTTGCCGGTTTCCTTATCCAGCTCAATCTCACAACAAGAAACAGTGAATCCAGGAGGATTACCTTCATGGCGTGGGTCATGGAAGATTCCCATGAAACCAGTTCCAGCTAATCGATCCGCTGCAATCTGCGTCCATTCGGCGAGTTCTTCTGGGAGTTCTGCTTCACCAGTATATCTGCCACCCAATTCGATGCCTCGGGCTGCAACTTCTCCGAATGTCATGCCAACAGAATCATCTGCGATCTGATGAACACGCTCATTAGAAATGTCGTAATCCTCTGGCGCTCCGCCAAGATCGTTTGCTGCGATTTCTTTCATCTTCGCTAGCATATTTTGTGCTGCACCGTAGAAGGTACGAGTGTTAGTAAAGATTGAGTTACTACCGTCTTGAGGCGAAGTAATTGGAAGATGTAAGTCAGTGCGGCCGGTAATAATGTCCACTCGGTCCCAAGGCATCTTAAGTACTTCAGCTGCAGCCCGTGAAACAGCAGCATAAGAGTATGTACCTAAGTTACCGACACCGTTGTGAACTTTAAGACGGCCATCTGGACCCATCATCACGATTCCGTCCATGCCAGAACGACCTGCGTTGTGATAACCCTGACCAATACCAAGACCTACCACTTTGCTGCCGTTTTGCTGACGACGACGTGATTGACGTTCATCCCATCCAAATTGTTCCCGCGCCATTTCCAGCGCTTCCGGCATGTAAGCAGAAGTGAATGGAATACGCTGTGGACCACCAACATCACCAGTCATTGGAGTGTTGATTTTGCGAATATCGAATCGGCTTATGCCTAACTCATCAGCCGCAACGTCCATAATTGGAGAAATAATTGGGGCAATTTGGTTCTGGCCTGGACCACGCTGTGCACCGCGGTGAGCAGTGTTAGTTCCGATTGCAGTACCGCGGAAACGAACTGCGTCAGTTTGGTAAAGCACGCTAATACAATCAGCTGCTGAGAAAGCATCAGCACCTCCGCCTTTACCGCCGTTATCGGAAACTATCCAAAGGTCGCAGGCTGCCATGACGCCATCAGGCTTAAAGCCAACCTTGATCCAACCGGTTAGACCCTGACGTGCACCACCGATCGTAAATTCCTCTTCTCGAGTAGCACGCATCATTACAGGGCGATTAATTTTTTGTGAAAGCTTAGCTGGGACTGCATAAACTGGAACGGATCCAGCTCGGGCTCGCTGCCCAAATCCACCACCTGTTGCCTCGTTAATGAAAACCAAATCCGCTTTTGGTACACCGATTATGCCGGCAATACCGTCAGCGAATGCAGTCAAACTTTGAGAACCACCGTGGAGATAAAGCTTCCCGTTTTCCCAATAGGCCAATGCAGAACGCGGTTCCATAGACATGTGTGGGTAACCGGCGTTAGTAAAGGTGCCTTCGTAAACATAAGTTGATTCTGCAAATGCAGCTTCCAGATCTCCGTACTCAACAGTTTGCTGTGGTTCAGCGGTTGGTTCATTACCAGCACGGAAGCTAGCAACCTGATCTGCTGTCCACTTTTCAGTAGCAAAACCCTGACGGAATACGAAAGTGTTAGTGTCACCCGGGTAGGCATTACCGCCACCCTCGGCAAGACTATCCAATGGATCTAATACGAAAGGCAGTCTTTCAAAAGTAACTGAGATTGCGGCAATTGCAGTCTCGGCTGTCTTTTCATCCACCGCAGCCAGAGCAAGAATAGGCTCACCAACCAGAGTAGGTTCATTGGTGAGAATTTTTAGCCCGGTGCTTTGTGGTTCACCGTCAGGATAAACATCATCCGCGGTGAGTATGCCGAACACCCCGTCCATCGCTAATGCTTCAGAAGCATCGATGTCTAGTACACGCGCATGGGGAATTGGGCTTGTTAGTAATCTCGCATAGACCATCCCTTCGCGGGTGTAGTCTTCTGCATACTTAATCCGGCCAGTGACCTTACCTGGCACATCTGGTGGAGTAAAATCTTTTCCAATATGCATATATGCCATGATAGTTATCCTATTAGTTCGACTGCACGCATCACGCCGTCGAGGTAAGAGTCATAAGATCCGCAACGACAAATGTTGCCCGCTAAGGCATGTCGAGCTTCATCTCTGGTTGGGTTTGGATTTTCACGAAGCAATCCTACCGCAGACATAACTTGTCCTGGTGTGCAGTAACCGCATTGTGGAGAAAGTTCTTCCACGAATGCTTGTTGCACCGGATGCAGATCTCCGTTCGCACTTTCAAGACCTTCAACAGTCTCGATGCGATCGTTTTTGAAAGAATGAGTCAGTACTGAACATGCGTAGGTAGGAACATCGTTCACTAAGACCGTACACGCACCACACTCACCACGGTTACATCCGAGTTTGGTTCCAGTTAAACCAAGCTTATAACGCAGCGTCGATGCCAAAGTTTCCTGAGGCTCAACATCAACATTACGGACCTGGCCGTTTACATTAATTCGAACTAAACGCTCAACAAATCCGGAGGGTCCTTCCTGGCCAGTTGCGGAATACCACGCAGCAGTAGTAGTCGCAGCTGCACCAGAGGCAATTACCCCCTTGATGAAGCGTCGTCGGGTTAGTTTTGGGTTCACGGGTCAGTCGCCTCCTTTAATAGGCTTTTAAAAAATCTGTAGCTGTTTTTTGGAGAATATTAATTCTTATTATTAGTCTCGCTATATGTCGTAAACTTCTGCAAATCTAAATGAGAATTATTTGCAACAAACCACAAATATTTACAGTACATACAGTAGGTTAGAGTAAATCACCTCCAGTGCAGAAGCAAGCAAGCCACTTTGGTCAATAGCTCGTATTTTGGCTATTTCTACGCGGTCACAAGTACATAATTTCAAGCCATTTTTTGGTCCTAATTGCCGTGTGTTTTTCGTACACCTAATAAGGTTTTTTCTCTAACAATTTTTCTCTAAATGTACTCAAAGAAAATTTTCAAAAATGAATTCTTGAAGACAAAATTGGCTAATTTTTGAACAAAAATTGCCCCAAAGTCGAACTTGAACATGACAAGTAATTTTCAGTTTTTACTTCGCAAAAATATTCACAAGCGAATAAAAATCAGTTACTTAGGTCGCCGAAGAATCTGCGGAAACCCGCGTAAACCTTGACATATTCTGTCGTAATGCTATTTTGAGCGGCCCTCTCCAATGAGCTTAACTAAGCTCAAAAAATGGATTGGGGAACTAGTAATTCGCCAAGTCCTATCAGGCAAAATTCAGCAGCGTTATGCCGACCGACCCAAGAGGCAATGCCATCGATGGGATGGGAAATAACGGAAAAAATCCGTGATTTCGGCTAAGAAGCCAAGAACAACTGGATAGCGAAGCAAGTACGAGACCTTTTGATTGATGAACGACATGAAAAAATTGCCGTTGAAGTTCGGTTTTCCTGAAAAGACCGGACTTTATGATCCCGCAATGGAAAAAGACTCCTGTGGAGTCGGCTTTGTCGCGAACATAAAAGGTCAGCCCGGCCATCAGATCATGCTGGATGCGTATCACATCAACTCCCGCATGGATCATCGCGGTGGTTGTGGTTTTGAAGCTAACACTGGTGACGGCGCCGGAATCTTAATGGCGCTCCCGCACAGCTTCTTCCAAAAAATTGCCAAAGAAAACTTCGATACTGAAATCAAACCAGGTCACTACGCAGTGGGCAATATCTTTCTGCCGCAGATAGAAGACGAAAGACAACGTTGTCAGGAAGCTATTAATCAGATTATTTCGGAAGAAGGTCAGCAATTAGTCGGATGGCGCGAAGTCCCAATCGATGCAGAAGGGGCTGACGTTGGTCCGGCCTCAAAAATGGCCCAGCCATATATTATTCAGTTGTTCATAGCTGCTGCAAATGGGCTTGATCATGATCAATTCGAGCGAGTGAATTATGTCATTCGCAAACGCTTCACTCACTTATTGCGCAATGACGAATCGCTAACCGAAAGAAAGCAAGTTTATGCCTGCAGCCTTTCAACTAAAGTTATTGTTTATAAAGGTATGCTGACCCCGGGTCAGTTATTTCCTTTTTATAAGGATCTAACTGATCCTGCGTTTGAAACTCATTTGGCTATGGTGCATTCCAGATTCAGCACCAACACTTTCCCGTCCTGGGACCGCGCTCAACCAAATCGATTCATGAGTCACAACGGCGAAATAAATACTCTGCGTGGCAACGTGAATTCCATGGTAGCCCGACAGGGTAAAGTGGCTACGGATGTGTTTGGCGACAAACTCAATGAGATATTTCCTGTTATCGATGATGACTTATCCGACTCCGGCAGCTTCGATGCAGTTTTAGAATTTTTGCTCTTGTCTGGTCGCTCTTTGGCAGAAGCAACTATGATGATGATTCCTGAAGCCTGGCAGTCTGATAAAAATATGGCGCAGGAGAAAAAAGATTTTTACGAATACCATTCAGCGCTAATGGAGCCTTGGGATGGTCCCGCTTCTATCGTGTTTTCCGATGGGCAATACATCGGAGCTGTGCTCGACCGAAACGGATTGCGTCCTTCACGCTATTACATCACCCATGATGACAAATGCATCATGGCTTCAGAAGTTGGTGTGCTAGAGGTTGATCCAGCCAATGTAAAAACCAAGGGTCGTCTACAGCCAGGCAAAATGTTCCTGCTTGATTTCGATCAGGGACGATTGATTCCAGATGAAGAAGTTAAACAAATAATTTGCAAAAAGCGTCCTTACGGCGAATGGCTCGCACAGCATAAAGTTTCTTTAGCTGATATTGCATCCAGTAACGCGGCACACTCTTTAGACTCAGAAGACACAATGCATCGCATGCAAGCCTTCGGCTATACCACCGAGACCATGCAGTTCATGTTGATTCCGTTAGTTACGGAAGCTCGGGATCCTTTGGGCTCGATGGGCAATGATTCAGCGCTGGCTTGTTTGTCTGATAAGCCGCGCATGATATATGACTATTTCAAACAGCTCTTCGCCCAGGTAACCAACCCCGCAATCGATTCAATCCGAGAAGAAGTGGTAATGAGTTTGCGTTGCTTCCTGGGCCCAGAAGGGAACTTACTAGAATCAAAGCCGGAACAAGCATATCGCTTAAGCATTGACCACCCTATACTTTCAAATCAGCAGCTCACTGATATTAAGCACATGGATTACAAAGGAATGCGATCCCAAGTGATCGACATTATCTATGATGCTGGTAAAGAAAATGCTTATCAAAATGCTATCGAAAGAATTTGTGAAGAAGCCACTACCGCAATTAAAGATGGCTTCTCATTCATTATTCTTTCCGATCGACACACCTCCAAGACACATATTCCACTGAGTGCACTAATAGCTTGTGGAGCAGTCCATCACCACCTTGTGAAAAATGAACAACGCACCCAGATTGGTATCATTTTAGAAACCGGTGAGGCAAGAGAAGTTCATCATCATTGTTTACTTACAGGATACGGTGCAGATGCAATTAATCCTTATCTAGCTTTTGAAGCTTTGTGGCAAGCAAGCCAAGAAGGATTGTTAGGAGATAAATATCTGGACGAAGATTCACTGGTAGCTGGTTATAAGAAAGGTGTTGCCAAAGGCATGCTTAAAGTAATGGCCAAGATGGGCATCTCTACATTGCAATCTTATAAGGGTGCACAAATTTTTGAAGCGGTAGGACTTGCGAATGAAATCATCGACAAGTGTTTTGTTGGAACTGCCAGTCGCGTTCAGGGCGTTAACTTCGATGTGCTAATTGAAGAATCCCACCGCCGGCATGCCATCGGTTACCCAGCAAAAGAAAGTGATCTGATTCCTGTGCTGAATAACCCCGGTGATTTTCATTGGCGCACCGGCGGTGATACCCACATGTGGAACCCCAACACGATATTTAATTTGCAGGTAGCTGCACGCAACAACAGCCTTGAGGCTTATGAAGCATTTGCCAAACACGCTAACGAAGAAACGACTAGCCGATGTGCTTTCCGTGGACTCCTGAAATTCCGTACTAATGTAAACGAATCTATTTCTATCGATGAAGTCGAGCCGGCGAGTAAAATCGTTAAACGCTTTGCAACCGGTGCGATGAGTTTTGGTTCCATTTCTCAAGAAAGCCATGAATCATTAGCGATTGCTATGAACCGTCTCGGTGGTAAATCAAATACCGGGGAAGGCGGTGAAGACCCAAAGCGATTTGATCCAATGCCTAATGGTGATTCCAAGCGCTCAGCTATTAAGCAGGTTGCTTCTGGTCGTTTTGGTGTTACTGCCTGGTATCTAACCAATGCCGACGAATTACAAATTAAGATTGCACAAGGAGCGAAGCCAGGAGAAGGCGGCGAGCTTCCCGGCCGTAAAGTCGACGAACAAATTGCACGAATAAGACACTCAACTCCTGGTGTTGGACTGATTAGTCCACCACCACACCATGACATTTATTCCATTGAAGACATCGCACAGCTGATTCACGATTTAAAGAATGCGAATCGTGGTGCGCGCATTAGTGTAAAACTGGTTTCAGAAATTGGTGTAGGCACGATTGCCGCCGGTGTAACAAAAGCAAAAACTGACCACCTGGTAATCGCAGGGCATGATGGCGGTACTGGCGCTTCTCCGCTGACCTCCATCAAGCATGCTGGACTACCATGGGAACTCGGCATTGCTGAAACTCACCAGACCTTGGTAATGAACAATTTGCGTTCGCGGGTCATCTTGCAAACAGATGGTCAGCTGAAAACTGGAAGAGACATAGCTGTAGCGGCATTGTTAGGTGCAGAAGAATACGGTTTTGCGACCGCGCCATTGATTACTATCGGCTGCATTATGATGCGGAAGTGTCATATGAATACGTGCCCAGTTGGTATTGCTACCCAGGATCCTGACCTACGTAAGAAATTCAAAGGCAGGCCGGAACATGTAGTGAATTACCTATTTATGGTGGCAGAAGAACTTCGGGGAATCATGGCACAGCTAGGCGTACACACGGTGAATGAAATGATTGGCCGGGTTGATTTACTTGATACGGACGAAGCAATCGAACACTGGAAGGCAAGCGGTTTGGATTTATCTGCAATCCTAGAACCGGCAAAAGTAGTTTTCGAAAATACCGGTTTCTATTGTAATCAGGCTCAGGATCATGGTTTAGATAAGGCATTGGATAACGAACTCATTCGCCTTTCTCAACCTGCTTTGGAATCGGGAGAAAAAGTTTCTTTCGAACATGAAATCATCAATACTAATCGCGTAGTCGGCACTATGCTCTCCAACGAAGTTACTAAACGTTGGAAAGAAGAAATGCTGCCTGATGACACGATCACCATTAAGTTTAGCGGCTCGGCAGGGCAGTCATTCGGCGCCTGGTTGGCGAAAGGTATAACACTAACCGTTGAAGGCGACGCTAACGACTACGTCGGTAAAGGATTATCTGGCGGCAAGATCATTATCTACCCTCCGAAGGAGAGCACTTTTAAGGCTGAAGAAAATATTATTGCCGGCAATGTGATTCTTTACGGAGCCACTGGTGGCGAAGCCTATATTCGCGGTATCGCGGCGGAACGTTTTGCAGTGCGCAATAGCGGTGCCAGCGCAGTTATTGAAGGTATTGGTGATCACGGCTGCGAATACATGACAGGTGGCTGTGTTGTCGTATTAGGTAAGACCGGAAGAAACTTCGGCGCTGGTATGAGTGGTGGTATTGCCTTTGTTTGGGATCCAGACAAAACCTTTTTCAAGCAATGCAACATGGAAACCTTTGGGTTGGAATCTGTTTCAACCACAAACGACATATTGCAATTAAAATCTCTGATTCAAAATCATTTAGATTACACTGAGTCAGAAGTTGCGAAAAAAGTTTTAGACAATTGGGAAGCTTCTCTTGGACAGTTTGTAAAAGTCATGCCGACCGACTACAAACGTGTGCTTGAAGAACGAGCAGCTGCGTAGTGGATTGACCATCACAAAAATTTTAAAGAACGAAACGTAGGACTATAGATGGGCAAGCCCACTGGATTTAAAGAATTTAAGCGTAAGACTGAACCCTATCGCGACGCGATGGAACGCTTAGTCGACTACAAAGAAATCTACACTGATCATCACGAAGAACATCTGGCAACTCAAGGTGCCCGCTGCATGGATTGCGGCGTACCGTTTTGCCAATCTTCCGAAGGCTGTCCCGTCTATAACTTAATTCCCGAATGGAACGACCTGGTTTACAACAAGCGTTGGAAGGAAGCTCTGGATCGCTTGCATAAAACCAATAACTTTCCCGAGTTTACCGGTCGCGTCTGTCCTGCTCCTTGTGAAGGGGCCTGTGTCTTAGCTATTCACGAACCAGCAGTCACAATTAAGAATATTGAATGTGCCATTGCCGACAAAGGCTTCGAAGAAGGTTGGGTAGTAGCAAATCCACCCCACTTTCGCTCTGGCAGGACCGTAGCAGTTGTTGGTTCTGGTCCCACCGGCTTAGCAGCCGCGGCACAGCTCAATCATTCCGGACACGAAGTCATTGTTTATGAAAGGGATGATCGCATCGGCGGGCTGTTGATGTACGGCATTCCCAACATGAAACTTGATAAGACAATAGTAGATCGCCGAGTAAACATACTGAAGGAAGAAGGAATTAACTTTGTAGTCAATACTGACATTGGTAGTAGTAGTGAAAACGGAATCGCTATCGAACAACTCATAAATGATTTTGATGCAGTCTTGTTAGCAACCGGTGCAACAACACCCAGGGATTTACAAATTCCCGGACGCGAGGGTGACGGCGTACACTTCGCCATGGAATATCTTTTAAAGAACACCAAGAGTCTTTTGGATTCAAATTTGGAAGATGGCAACTACATCTCCGCTAAAGATCGCAATGTGATTGTTATCGGTGGTGGTGATACCGGCACTGACTGTATTGGGACTTCGCTGCGCCATGGCTGTGAATCATTAGTCAATTTCGAAATTATGCGGAAGCCACCAGAAGATAGAGCGGATAACAATCCGTGGCCAACATGGCCGGCTATATTCCGTGTTGATTATGGCCACGAAGAAGCTGCGGCTCGTGATGGACAAGATCCTCGGGTGTATTCAATTTCCGGAAAAGAATTTGTACGGGACGAATCAGGAAAACTTTTAGGCATAAACACAGTTGAAGTGGATACGAAGTTTCAACCTATAGAAGGCACTGAGAAATTCTGGGATGCAGATTTGATATTGTTATCCATGGGTTTTCTTGGCCCAGAGCATTACATCAGTGAACCATTAGATTTGGAACTAGATAAACGTTCCAACTACAAAGCTGATTACGGCAAGTTTCTAACTTCACATGAAAAAGTTTTTGCTGCTGGTGATTGCCGTCGCGGACAATCACTAGTCGTGCGTGCAATCGATGAGGGTCGATTAGCGGCAACTGCTATAGACGCTTATCTTGAACGCTAAGATCGTGCTTTAGAAAGTCCTAAGCTCTGCAGCGCTTCATCTATATCATCTAAGATTACTGGATCATCAATAGTAGCAGGTATACGATATTCTTCGTTGTCCGCAATCTTCTGCATTGTCCCTCGCAGAATTTTTCCTGAACGTGTTTTTGGTAATCCCGCGACGACTGCTGCCTTTTTAAATGCAGCCACGGGACCAATTTGATCTCTTACTAACAGCACACATTCGGCAACAATGTCTTCTGATTCTTTTTGTACCCCAGCTTTTAAAACAAGAAAGCCAACCGGGAGTTGTCCTTTTAATTGATCGGCAACACCAATTACAGCACACTCAGCGACATCAGGGTGACCAGTGAGCACTTCTTCCATACCGCCAGTAGAGAGACGATGTCCAGCCACGTTGATGATGTCGTCGGTGCGGCTCATAACAAAGACATAACCATCTTCATCGATGAACCCCGCATCGGCAGTTTTGTAGTAACCGGGAAACTCTGTGAAATAACTTTCTACAAATCGCTCTGGAGCATTCCATAGCGTCAGCATCGAACCGGGTGGCATCGGCAATTTGCCACAGAGTGCGCCTACTTCTCCGCTTGCAACAGGTTTGCAATTCTCGCCCAGCACTTCTAGGTGCCAACCCGGGGCCGGCTTAGTTGATGAGCCTGCTTTTACTGGAAGCATGCTAAGCCCCATGCAATTAGCCGCGATAGACCAGCCAGTTTCAGTCTGCCACCAATGGTCGATCACTGGTTTATTTAGTTTCTCTTCTGCCCAGTGCAAAGTATCAGGATCGGTTCTCTCCCCTGCTAAAAAGAGAATTTCAAAATTACTTAGATCGTATTGCTTAAGTAATTCTGCATCGGGATCTTCTTTTTTAATGGCACGAAAGGCGGTTGGCGCTGTGAATAAAGATTTTACATTATGTTCGGCAATAACACGCCAGAATGCGCCAGCGTCTGGAGTACCCACTGGCTTGCCTTCAAACAGAATCGTTGTGCATCCTTTTAATAAAGGCCCATACACAATATAAGAATGGCCTACTACCCAACCAACATCGGAAGCAGCCCAATACACATCGGCAGCTTCGACGTTGTATATCGCTTTCATGCTCCAGTTAAGTGCAACAGCATGACCCCCATTGTCTCTTACTATACCTTTCGGAATTCCAGTAGTTCCGGAAGTGTAAAGAATATAAAGCGGATCAGTAGATTTTAGAGAGACACAGTCGGCTGATTCAGCGTTGGCCATTGCATTGCTCCAACTTACGTCTCTGCCTTCAATTAGATCTACGGATGCTTCTGGTCGTTCAAACACAATAACTGAAGAGGGTTTATGTATAGCAATGTCGATGGCGCCATTTAGTAGTGGCATGTAAGGAATGATTCGATTGACTTCGATGCCGCAACTTGCGGTTACGATTACTTTGGGTTCAGCATCATCGATTCGCACGGCGAGCTCGGTAGAAGCAAAGCCTCCGAATACCACGCCATGAATTGCACCAATTCGGGCGCAAGCCAACATTGCAACTACCGTTTCCGGAATCATTGGCATATAGATAAGGACGCGGTCGCCCTTCTCCACTCCTTTGGTTTTCAGAACACTGGCAAACTTGGCGGTTAAATCTTGTAATTCTGAAAATGAGAATTTTCTAACTGTACTGGTTACCGGGCTGTCGTAGATAAGTGCGATGTCGTCACCACGACCTGCTTCTACGTGTCGGTCTACCGCGTTGAAACAAGTATTTAGTTCACCATCTACGAACCATTTTCCATGGGGGCTTTCGCTGGTATCCAAAATCTTACTGGGTTTCGTATACCAATGAATTTCTTCAGCGGCATTCCCCCAGAACTGGTCTGGGTCCGATATAGATAATCCATGAACTTGGTCAAATACATCGTTGCTATCTGACGGCATTAATTTCTCCTGTTGCTTCGAGCAGAGAGTATCAAAAAGTTGCCGGATTAATCACAAAAAACTCTGGTGGATTTTGTAACAACACAATCAGTTAAAATGACTACGCGCTATAATTGGTTTCCGAAATACTTGGAATCGAGCTAGACATTAGGCAGGGATAAAAGAAGTGCAGGCGTTAATGGCGCCAATGATTCTTATTCAGATCGCGCCAATCTCAATGATGTCATTAGTAGTTTTAGATCCAAACCATACAATCGTCCAAGCCATGTCCTGCTTTCCGCTGTTTACTCATTAGCTGGTGTTAAATCGCACTGTCGCTGATCTATCAATGATAGATATTGTCGGCGCGGCAATTTTATTAGTGGCGAGTATCTTAATAGTGCCGAGGGGGTTAGGAAAAGTTTCCAAGCTAGGCTTATTGGGAACCGGTCAACCGCCGAAGATTTTAGAATCGATTCGCATGGTTCAAGCCAAGTATTAAAAATTTACTTTATCTTCTCCAGGCGGTTTGGTATCCACCATATCTAAACCACAATGCACACATTTTTGCGTGGTTAGATTGAGTAATATGTTTTTTACATAAAACTGTTTTGCGCAGGCGGGACAACGGCGCCATGCCACGTCTAACCAGAATCCTGCGCAAAGGGCAAAATAGAAAAACATAAACAAGTCGATTGGTTGTCTATTACTCAGCAGTATCCAGACTGTTAATATGTAAACTGGCAGCGTCCAGAGACAAACGATAAGTCTGATGCGAGCTCTATAAATTTTACGGATAGAAGGTTGGTGATCTGGGCTACTACGATGTTTCGGCGTAACTAGAGTATCACTGTGTTCTTCCGATTGCGGTTCATGGGAATTCATTAATATCCTGCTTTTCCTAGCACTAAAGCTACCTCAACTCTAATCAAGCTTGTGACCAATGTATAGCGGGTTGCGGAGTTTTAAGACTTTAGACAGTGAGATTGCTTAGCGCATTCCAGCTCCGAGTGACACCAAATAAGAAGCAAAATTCCAGCCAAAACACGATTAACCAGTTGACTACCCTCTTTCAGGTGAGTTTTTAAATAGCCACTGGAAATAACAAATCCGTAGAGCGCTAAAAGAAGTGGTTCCAATAAAGCAGGAAATCAATGCAATTGCAAAATATAGAAATTAACTATCCATTTAGAGAATTGTGGAAATCATTACTGATAGCCCTGGGCCTGAAGATTAAACAAAGTTGCATACTGACCACCATTGTCGAGCAAATCAGTATGACTTCCTTCTTCCTGTATTTTTCCTTGCTCTAAAACAATTATATGGTCCGCCATTCTCACTGTTGAAAATCGGTGGGAAATAATTATTGAAATCTTGTTAGCAGTGAGATCGCGAAAATGGCTAAAAATTTCGGCTTCTGCTCTGGCATCAATCGCGGCGGTTGGTTCATCCAAAATCAATATGTCCGCTTTGCTTCGCATAAAGGCGCGGGATAAGGCAATTTTTTGCCACTGGCCTCCTGACAATTCTTTACCATCTTTAAACCAGGTACCCAATTGAGTTTTGTATGCCTGAGGTAAATCTTTTACGAAGTCATCTGCCATGCCTTTCTGTGCTGCTTCTTCGATACGAGGTTCTTGTTCAATTTCCTCGACATCACCAATCCCTATATTTTCTCCAACTATTAACTGATAGTGAGCAAAATCTTGAAAGATGACCCCGATTTTTTTACGCAGAGCTTCAATATCCCATTCTTTTAGTTCAAGCCCTTCTAAAAATATTCTCCCACTTACAGGTGTATACAGTCGCGTTAAAAGTTTTATTAGTGTTGTCTTGCCGCTGCCGTTCTCTCCAACGATCGCCAGGGATTCTCCCGGTTTAATATGTAGGGACACATTGTTTAAGACAGACTTTTCGCTATCGGGATAAACAAAAGTTACTTCTTCAAATCGAATCCCATCCTCTGGATTTGGACCAACAGTTTTGTTTCCAGTCTGTTCAGGAATCTTATACTCCAGATATTCTGTAAGATTAGATAGGTACAAATTGTCTTCGTACATTCCGTTGACTGCAGTCAGACTATTGGTAACTGCATTCTGTCCAAGTCGGAACTGAGCAATATACATCGTCATCTGCCCAATTGTGATCGCACCAGCGATAGCAGCGAATCCTACCCACCCATAAGCAAAGTAGAATGCTGCGCTTGCAAGCAATCCCAGAACATACCCCCAGAGGCCGCGCCTTAATACCAAGTTTCTATCTTCTTTATATATGCTGCGAAAAATATCGACATAGCGCTGTAAGAAGAGCTTACCTAGCTGCAGGAGCTTTACTTCCTTCACTCCATCTTCTCGGGTTAGCACCATTTCCAAGTAGATCTGCATTCGACGCTCTGCTGAGCGCCGTCGATGTATTCGAAACGCTTCTCCGGAAAACTTTGCTTCTACAATAAATGCGGGTACTCCAGCTATCGCCAAGAGTGCTACCGCCCAAGCTGAAAACTGAAACAGAAAAATTCCAATCGCAATTAATGAAATTAAATCTCTCATTAGATCGAAGGTTTTAATAACCAAGGAGAGTGGACGACTTGAGGCTTCTCTACGAGCTCGCACTAGTTTGTCATAGTACTCCGCATCTTCGAAGTGGGCGAGCTCAAGGGTCAGGGCTTTCTCCAAAATCATGACGTTAATTTTATTGCCTAGCAGCACGCGCAATATCGATTGGCAAACAGTATTCAATTTCTGTGCGCCAGTCATCATGACAACCAGACCGAGCTCAAGAAACACATAAAATAAAAGGTCACTTTGGGCTTGCTCTGCGACTTCGCCAGTTTGCTGTAAAGCTGAAGCTACTGCGTCCACGAACAATCCTCCCACGGACGCGATTGCAGCGGGCAATACTCCGGCAACCAAAGTCGAGATTGCCATCACAATGGTCAAAGCCGCGCTAGTACTCCAAACTATTCCCAGTGCAACTTTGCTATATTGAAAAACTGACAGGAATTTATGAACAGAGTTATTTGATTCTCGTGTATCCAAGACTTATTTCTTTTCAAGGCAAATGAGTTGATATGTAGCGATTACCAAACTTATTACGAATAAAATGCGACCGCAGAGTCTAGCACAATAAAAAACCCAGCCTGCTAAGGCCGGGTTTCATACTCGAAGCTTATTGGAAGTTTTTAAATTTTCACAAACTTCAAAACAATGCGATCGGTATTTCTACCGAGGCTTGGATCAAACGGTCCGACCGTGTGATCGTCTGTAGTATTGTCTAAAGCATCACTTGCACCAACTAGTGCAAATTGGCCGCTATTGACAATCGCGCTAACTGCTTCATCAAAAGCTATGCGATGCAACGACACATTATCAGCACCGGGTGTCCCTTCGTGATCGATTACCAAAAAGGTACCACCTGGCTTTAGCGACGTTGCGATCTGGCCAAGCAGACCTTGGGCCGCTTGAGGATTTGAATTATATATATCGTGAAAGTTTAGTGCAGTAATAGCAAAATCGACTGAGCTAGCAGCAACATTACCAATATCATCTTCGAGCAGTTCTATGTTACCTAGACGATTCTCCTTATCAGCCATGGCTTCGCCATAACGTTCAGCCATAGCGCCGGCATTCTGCATTATTACTCTGCCGCTATCGCCGACTGCATAGGAAAGCACTTCGGTATACCAACCACCGGCAGCAATTATGTCTAGAACTGTCATTCCAGGTTCCAGACCAGCAAAAGCAAGCACTTGAGGAGCTTTGCGTGACGCGTCTCTTTCTTTATCTGCTGCTGGTCGGTCGGGGTTTTCCATCGCGCGTTCTAATGCAGCTGTATCTAATTGAGCAGTTGCATTTGAACAAGCCAGGCAAAATGTTATTAGTGAAAGAATAGTTTTCATATACCTAACCCTTATGTTAATTATTCGGCTTGAGCACCCTTAAGAGTTCTCGCGAATTCTTTTGAGAATATTATTTTCTGAAAAACGGCTTTGCAGAATAAACCAAGCTAAATAGTCGAGTACACCTAATTCGATGAGAAGTGTTGCTCTATCGACCGAATCCGAGATTAGAAAATTGAAAAGAAGGTTTGGGAGCGTTAGTGCAGCCGTTTAGCTGCTTTCAGCTCTTCTTCGAAGAACTCCTTTACTTGGAGAAGTTGTGTTCTGTCCCCCTCGTCCTCCATTAATGGCATGTGCTGCTCAATATCATTGAGGATGTTTGTAATACTTCCCGTATCCAGATTACTAAGGTCCAGATCGAAGGGAAATTTTGTTTCCTTAGCCATGCCAAATACCGCTCCATACTGCTGAAATACCCCAATTTAGAGGGGGTGAAAGTTCGCAAAAGATAGTATCGACTGACTTTAAGAAATCTTCATAAGAAATTCTAAAATAAGGATTTTTTACGATTTCTGAGTGATCAAATATATATGAACATCATTAACTTTACGCAGTTCATATGCAGGATTACACTATCCCGTGAATTTTGTGAATTCCGCACGTTTTTTAGCTTCAGGAAGTTTCTAAAACATCGCTGATAAAAAGTGGAATAATAAGAATTAAGTACTGAAGTACCTCCGACGACAGTCTGTGCGGCCTTCAGATAGAAAGGTGATTCAACTTGACGCCGCTTTGAGTTGAATAAGCTATAACAATCACCTGGCGAGTTATATAAGAGATGCTGACAGAAGAAGATAAAGCCCGACCATACCACCACGGCAACGTCAAGGAAGCGCTTATTGACGTGGGAATGAAACTCATTGAATCCAATGAAGTGGAATTGCTCTCCTTACGTCGTCTGGCGCAAGAAGTAGGGGTAACTCCTTCCGCTGTGTATAACCATTTCTCTGATAAGAATGCATTAATGCTGGCCATTAAAATTCGCATTTACGATGAATTCAATAAGTTCTTCGAGAATCGATCCAGTAATTCCGGGGATCCAGAGCAGGATCTTCTAGAAATTTGCTTGGCTTACTGTCATTTTTCACAAGAGTATCCTTCACGCTTCCACTTTTTATTCAGCTCAATCCTACCAATGGAGTGGTCGACCCCTGATATGGTAGAAATTGCCTGTCGAACGCTAGTGAGAACCCGCAAGTTGGTGTTAAAAATCTACGACAAGTACCAAGTTCCTTGTTCAAAAGAAAATGTCGTAAACACAACATTGCTTATATGGGCACAGTTACACGGGATAGTTGCACTGAAGAAATCTGAAATAATTAAGGCAGCGGTTAATTGCCAGGACTGGCCGGAAGCTTGTTCATTAGTTAGTCATGAGCAACTCGAAGAACATATTCGAAATCACCTAACGATGACAATTAACACGATCTTAAATACTCAGCACGCAGAAAGTCATCACTAGACTACCAATCTAGACCCATCGCCCTTCGAGCCAAATTATTCTTCACCACTGAAATGTTATCGACTCCACTCATACCGATATTGCGCAGCCATCGAATCGGCAGCGCTTGTTCGGCGAACAAGTGTTTGAATCCCTCCATTAACCACATCATTCCCAGGTTATGCCCCTTGCGTTTGCGCTGATAACGGCCAAGTACAGATGGATCTGCCAGCTTACGCCCTACTTCGATTCCATGATGAAGTTCTCGGGATAATACTGCGGCGTCGAGAAATCCTAGATTGACCCCTTGTCCGGCAAGAGGATGAATACTGTGAGCGGCATCTCCGATTAACACAACATTATTTTTCACATAATCGATGGAATGTCTTTGCCGTAAGGGGAAGGTAAAACGCTTATCGCACCATTCGATATTACCCAATCGTCCTTCTATTGCTTTAGTTAACTCAGTACAAAAATCATTATCTGACAATTGCATCAAGTATTCTGCATGTTTCGGTATCGCCGTCCAAACGATAGAACAATAATTTTGTATTGAATCATTTGGTTCGACAGCTAAAGGCAAAAAGGCCAGAGGACCAGTATCAATGAACCGTTGCAACGCAGTTTGTTGATGGGCCAATTCAGTTTTTACTGTGGTTACTATTGCATTGTGGTTGTAATCCCACTCTCGAGTTGGAAACTTACACAATTCGCGAATTTTAGAATTGGCGCCGTCTGCCGCAATTACCAGTTTTGCAATTTTTTGTTGCCCTTTATCTGTAATTAAACGTGTGCCTCCTTCATTGACTTCCATCGATGCAATATTCATAGGCGGAAGCAAATTTAGATTTTCTTGATTACTAACCTGTTTATAGAGAGCACTACTCAATATGGAATTTTCAACTATGGTGCCCAATTCCGATTGATTTAAATCTATTGCAGAAAAGCTGATGCTGCCGGTGCCGTCTGCATCCCAAACTTGCATATCCAGATAATTGCAGCAGCGAGCAGCTTCAATGTCCGGCCAAACTTCCAAGTCTGCGAATATTTTTTTCGTAGCTGCAGTTAGCGCACTTACTCGAGGATCGAATTTGTCTTGGGTAACTTCAGCATTCAAGACATCGAATTTCAGCCTATCTACTAATGCGATATTCAAATCTAGATCCCGCAGCAAACAAGCCATGGTAGCACCGACCATGCCACCACCTACGATTACAATATCGAAACTTTGTTCCTGCGAAGCATTCATTGCCCACCATTATAAGCGGCATCGTCAAAAGTCCCTAGCTCCCATTGTTTACCCCTAGCCTGTGCTGATAGACTGCTGCGCTCAATTGGAGGCAATACCAATACCCCCAAAGTTGGAGAACAAGATAATGAACAATGTTGTGAGCACCGATCAATTAGTCGGCTATATTGGAAAAGAAGTAGGGCTTACAGATTGGTTTGAAGTTGATCAGGAACGAATAAATAACTTTGCTGAAGCTACTGGAGATTTCCAGTACATCCATGTGGATGAAGAACGGGCTGCCGAAACTCCATTTGGTGCCACCATTGCCCATGGGTTCTTAACACTTTCATTGTTGAGTAAATTGAGCTCCATGAGCGGTGGAATTAAGTTGGAAAATTCAGTGATGGGAATTAATTATGGGCTCAACAAAGTGCGTTTTCTTAACCCAGTGAAGGTGAACAGTAAAATTCGCGCTCGCTTTGAGCTGATTAGTGCGGAAGAAAAGAAGCCTAAGCACTATCTACTTAAGCACAATGTAACTGTTGAGATTGAAGGCGAAGAAAAACCAGCACTAATTGCAGAATGGTTGGGAATGAGTGTACTAGCCTGATTAATTCATACTGTTAACACGCAAAAATTATTTGATTCACGATTTTAGGTAAGTCAATGAAAAGGTTTTTTCTCACTTTAATTCCTTTCCTTTCCGCTTGTACCGGTGAGCCACCACAAAATATTGGTGTAACTGGAGGTCAGCTTGCGCCCTGTCCTGAATCTCCGAACTGCGTATCAAGTTTTGAATCCGACGAAGAACACGATATAGAGCCACTAGCTGCGAACTTAGAGCAGATTGAGCGGGTACTCGTCGGTCTAAATGAAGCCAATATTGTGAGTGCGTCAGAGAACTATATATATGCAGAATTTACGAGTCGATTAATGCACTACGTCGATGATGTGGAATTTCTCTACGATCAAAGTATAGGAATCACTCATGTGCGTTCAGCATCCAGGATTGGCTACAGTGATCTTGGCGCAAATCGAAACCGAATAGAAAGTATTCGAGAATTACTTCAATAACTCGTTAGCTATCTGGCCACCAGCCCCATTGCCTGCTCGGCAAAGGTTTTTCTTGCTGTTGGCATTAACTCCAGTGACAGTAATCCGAGTTGACGTGTAATTACATTTGATTGCTTGTTGTTGGAAAACAGTTTGGTCAAGCTATCGGTAAAACGAATAAATTTTTGTTGATCAAAATTCTGCTTCTCAATGTAGCTTTGTAAAGTAGCCATGTCTCCAAGCGGTTTTTGTTGAGTAACCGCACTACTCAGTGTTGAAACCAATGCATCGATATCTCTAAGTGCTAGATTAAGCCCTTGCCCGGCAACGGGGTGCAAGGTGTGGGCAACATTGCCCAATAGGACCAGCGATGGTCTTATCTGCTCCTTAGCTAAAGATAGACTCAACGGATAACAAAACTTTTCCCCAACTTGTGTAACTGCACCGAGACGATTACCAAAACTATTCTGCAACTTGGTAATAAACTCATCATCGTCAAGTTTCATGTATTCAGCACTTTCTTCTGCACTTACAGTCCAAACTAATGAACAACGATTCTCCCCATTAAATTCGCGCAATGGTAGAACCGCCAATGGCCCAGTGTCGGTGAATCTTTCGAATGCACAAAATTGATGAGGAAGCTCAAAGGCGGCATTAGTAATAATTGCGTGTTGGTTATAACTTTCTTTTAATTGCTCAATGCCCAGTTGCTCACAGATTGGAGAACGTCCTCCATCAGCTAGCACAACCAATCCTGCCAATACTTCAAATCGATTCTCACCAGCAACAATTTCAAGCTTCATCCCTTCTTCTTTTGGAGAAATTTTTTCTATTATTGCTGGAGCTAGATGGGCAATAGATTCTGATTCGCTAAGTTGAGTATTGAGCACAATCCCGAGATCAGTGTTTTCAACAACATAACCCAGAGCCTCTACTCCCTGCTCTTCCCTTGTGAGGCAAGTCGACCCGAAACGACCACGATCAGAAACTTGGATCTCAAAAATAGGAGAAACTTGTTCCTCGATTTCTTCCCACAGCCCTATCGATTCATATATTTGTCGTGAACCGAAAGAAAGCGCAGTAGATCTTGCATCGAAGCTAGATTGGTTGAAGATATCTGTTTTGGACGCTGTTGCTTCTGCAACAAGTATATTGGGGCAACTTGCTGCCAAAGACTTGCTTAAGACATGGGCAAAAGTGGCGCCTACCATCCCACCGCCAACGACGACGATATCGTAGCTATTTTCGGGGGAGCTGATAATCATAAACTGTTAGTTAGCTAGCGGACGGCTGACATATAGGATTCGATTTCTTGTACCGTTTTCGGAATCCCAGCGCTGAGGACCTTATGGCCTGACTTGGTGACCAGTATATCATCTTCAATCCGCACACCAATGCCGCGCCATTTTTTGGGGACTTTAGTGTTCGAAGGCGAGATATAGACCCCCGGTTCTATAGTAGTGACCATTCCTGGCTCCAGTAGACGCCAATGGTCATCAATCTTGTAATCTCCTACATCATGGACATCCATGCCAATCCAATGACCTACCCGATGCATATAGAAGTCTTTGTAGGATTCATTCTTAATGAGCTGCGCCGGTATGCCTTTCATTAAGCCCAGTTTAACCAGGCCCTGGGTTATGACCTTCACTGAAGCATTGTGCGGCGCATCCCAGGGAGCGCCAGGTTTCACAGCTTCAATCGCAGCCTCTTGTGCTTTCAACACAATTTCGTAAATGACTTTCTGTTCCGGTGTGAATTTCCCGCTCGCAGGAAAGGTTCGAGTAATATCCGAAGCATAATATTCATACTCACAACCTGCATCTATAAGTACCAGGTCTCCCTTTTTAACTTCCGCATCGTTTGAATCGTAATGAAGAATGCAGGCATTATCTCCCGCTCCAACGATGGACACGTAAGCTGGAGAACGGCTCCCGTTTCGGGTAAAGACATAGTGAAGTTCAGCCTCTAATTCGTACTCATAAATTCCAGGTTTACAAAAAGCCATGGCGGCTTTATGCCCTTCGACAGATATCTTTGCCGCCTTTTCCATTAGCTTAATTTCAGCAGGACTCTTATGCAGCCTTAATTCATGGAGTAGATGATCGAGTACTTGAAACTCACTAGGCGGATGGGGTTCGACCTTTGCCTGATTACGAATAACTTTGACCCAGTCCATAACCCGATTATCGAAGTTGTCGTCTTTACCCATCGAATAATAAACACGATCGCGACCCTCTATAAGTCCAGGAATAATGTCATCGATATCATCAATCGGATAAGCATCATCAACACCTAGCTCTTCTATAGCTGCGTCCGGTCCAAGTAAATAGCCATGCCATAACTCTTTTTCTTTGTTTTTTTCCTGACAAAAGAGAACTACTTCCCCCTGTTTTCTTCCCGGGATTAACGCGAGTAGTGAAAGGGGCTCAGTAAAGCCAGTTAAGTAGTAAAAATCACTATTCTGTCGATATTGATACTCAGCATCATTGTTGCGCAAGCGAGGTGGTGCAGAAGCCAATAGTGCAATACTGTTTGCTCCCATTTGTGCTATTAATTCTTTTCTCCGCTTACTGAATTCACGATTTCTAATACTCATACTGCCCTTCTTTTTTGAAAAATCTTTGCTCGTCGTAATTATTGCCAAGTGTGTTGTAAGTCTTTGCTTTTACGAGACTAAAACCCAAGCGCATAAGGATATAGGGGACTGATAAGGGAACCAAGTCCCATTTTTTCTCTATCCATTATTGACCGATTTTAAACGCGGCTCTATAGTTACTACACTTTTAATGTAAATCCTAAACTTATTCCAATAGTCCGTTGCGGCTATTGAATTTTAGATAAAAGAAATACAAGACTAAAAATGGCAGAAATGAGCGAAGGAAAT
The DNA here is from genome assembly GCA_045565735.1 of Pseudohongiellaceae bacterium. Taxonomy (GTDB): domain Bacteria; phylum Pseudomonadota; class Gammaproteobacteria; order Pseudomonadales; family Pseudohongiellaceae; genus UBA9145. The sequence continues at coordinate 13,960 of JBJLER010000013.1, read as the reverse complement.
TTCGATTCCTTGAATATGAAAGTCGATGATTTAATCGAACTTTTCTCGGAAATGAAACTTGAAAATCAAGCGCTTAAAGCTAATGAACGTAATTGGCAATCTGAACGCAAACAACTTTTAGAGCGCAATCAAGAAGCTAAATCCAAGTTGGAATCGATCCTGGTTCGACTTAAAGCTATGGATAACTCTTAAAATTATTCCGGACCCAGCAATGAGTGATCAGCCTTCAACCGTACAAGTAAAAATTCTGGACAAAGAGTATCAGGTTAATTGCCCTCCCTCTGATCAAGAGGCCTTATTGAAGTCAGCACGATATCTGGATGAAAACATGCGCAAGATTAAGGGACGAGGCAACATTCATGGCGCAGAAAAAATTGCGGTAATGGCAGCACTAAATATCACTCACGACATGTTGAGAAAGAATCGCTTAATCAACGAAACTCGTCATGTGACTTCGCAACAGGTTAAAGGATTGGTAGATAAAATCGATCAGGCGTTAGTTACGTCTCGCCAGTTAGAAATCTAGTCACTTCCAATTTCTCTAGCATTTACCTTTTTGTGACACTGCTATGTGTCACTGTTCCCGTTGTTATAAGTGAAGCTATTGATTTAGTTCACCTTTCATACTCCTAGAACGCGATATATACTAATCGCAGAGTTCCCTAGGACATTTGCCAATCAAAAGTGTTCTTGAGCCGATATCGTAGTAACCGGAGGCAACTCGTCAGATGTTGGTGTGCATGTCCGCAAGTCGGAAAGCCTTATGCATCGCGGGAGCCACCACCTGAACCTTTGGGTTCAGGGCAAGTTTGATAGCGGTGTTCCGGGGGACTTGATTCAATTCGCCTGACCTCTGCTTTAACTCACTCTATGAACAAAGAAGAACGTCAAGCATTACGGTACTCGCTTCGGCAAGCCCGCCTAGATCTGAATCCCGATGAACAATCTGCGGCTGCCCAGAATCTGCATGATCTGGTGGCGGAGCAAGACTTCTTTATGAATGCTTGTCATATCGCGTTCTATCAGGGTATGGATGGAGAGATAGATCCTAAGCTGTTATTAGACAAAGCACTGGCGGAAGGAAAGAGCTGTTATTTACCAACTTTATCGAAAGACAGCCCTGGCCAAATGTCGTTTGCACCCTATGACCATGACACTGAGTGTACTGAAAACAATTGGGGAATAGTCGAGCCGACGCTTCCCGATGAAGAAATGTCACCTACCAATTTTGATGTGGTATTTGTGCCTCTGGTTGGTTTCGATGAAAACTGCTTTCGCCTGGGTATGGGCAAAGGATTCTACGATCGCACATTCAGCTTCAAAATTTTTAATCGTCGCAGCCGCCCGTTGCTAGTTGGTCTGGCGCACGAATGCCAACTGACAGATTCATTTACGACCGCGAGTTGGGATGTGAGATTGGATGCGGTGATCACCGCGAAAAAAATATACCGCCCCGATACTGCATAGGGCGGAATAGTTAACTACTTCACTACCTATCCGTGGCGAAGCTTTCCTTTATCGTTATCTGGGAACCAAACCAATAAAAGGTCCCGTAATTCTTCGCTTGCTTACATTAAGGCGCTTTGAGCGACGCTGCTGGCAAATACGCTCACCACAAACAGGGTTATTAAGACCATGACCATGTCCGGCTTCTTACTCATGTCCTTCTCCGTCGCAGTTTCCAATTACTAATGCCTTAGCGGCCTGCTTTTTTAAAGCTTTAGGCCTAATTTTCCCTAAAAAACAACAGACTAGTGAATTTTGTTAATGTGCACTTAATGTGATCTTGGCTTAAGACCCCATTATTTTAATAACCTCTCCAAGATGACACAGAGATTTATTCTTGATTTCCCAAATCAGCTCTCTATAATACTGTATAAAAATACAGTATTTGATCTTCTTCAGATCATTAAATAGACCAATAAATAACCATGAAAACCTATTCGAAAAATTCGACGAAGGACCCAGAGTCCCTACTTGGTAGTGCTTACAGCCATATCGATGGTGCTGAGCAAGATAGTCTTCCAGATGCACCCAGCATCGAAGAATTACTCCGTCGCAATGCCGATCTTTGGCTCGGCTGTGACATGGCCGGCCAGGGCATGCATGGTCGCAACACCGGTTACCCACAATTAGATGACATCCTGCCGGGAAGAGGTTGGCCGCAAAATGGTTTGCTTGAAATCATCAACCCCCAATGGGGTATGGGAGAGCTTCAATTACTGATTCCCTTAATGCGTTCAGTAATCGAACAAGGTCAATGGATTCTATGGATCTCCCCGCCCCATCTGCTCTACGCCCCGGCATTAGTGCAGGCAGGTATCGATACCGATCAGATATTGGTAGTGAATCTTGATACCTCTTGCAAGGATGCCCTGTGGAGCATGGAAAAGGCCCTGCAAACCAAGAATTGCGGCCTGGTGCTGGCCTGGCAGACCTGGCTCCCCGGCAAGGTACTGCGACGCCTGCAGCTGGCGGCGGAAAGCGGAAATACCCTAGGTATTCTCTTTAAGCATCGCGATAGTAAGCACTCACCATCGCGTATTCGATTGGAAATAAAGGGTTCCACATCAAATATAGGTAGTTTTAAAGATGCTGAGGTCACAGTCATTAAAGCACGAGGGAATTTCCAACCCCTCACTATTCGACTTCAGCTCTATCAACATCACGCCCGCATATAATCTGAGGGCCAAGCTTGGAAGACCCAGAAAGCACAGCACAACTCCCTCTTCCGCCCCCGTTCGGCGCCAGGGCCGAAGTCATTAAACTGCCTCTGCCAGAACAAGCTACCCCATCTGGAAAAAAAGGAACTGAACAAGGACAGATAAAGAAGCCCGACAGTCTCTGGTATGCCGTTTACTTCCCACAGTTAATTGAACTCAGCGAATCGCAACAACGGAAATATCTCAATGAGCTAGCTGCAGTGTTAGAGAGTGTTAGCTCCATCGTGAGTTTTCACCCCCAGGCATTGATCTGCGAAATTCGCAGCGGCCTGAAATACTTCGGTGGCATCGATACGATTCATGACAAAGTTAATGAGCCACTTAGTGAAGCACTTAAGCAATTGTCATTAGCGGATTATTTTCTTTACGCCGCCTGCCCCACCGTTACTGGCAGTTTGTTGTTAGCACGATCAGGGCATAATAGTTTGATCTATCGAAAAGAAAATCTTCGTTCTGCATTGGGACAACTAAGTACTGGAGTTTTACATTTAGATAAAGAGCAAAATCGACGCCTGCACAATATGGGCGTACGTCATTTAAGGGACATATGGCGCCTTCCTACTGATGGTCTATATAAAAGATTCGGTAGTGAGTTTATGGACTTGCTTAAAAAATCCTTAGGTGAATTTCCCGAGCTAACTCATAATTATGTTCCTCCGCCTGCTTTTTCCACTAGTTACGACTTACCTTATGAAGTAGAAAGCCTGGATAGACTGTTGTCCGTTGCCGAAGAAATGCTGGGTCAGCTCCACGAGTTCTTACGACGGCGAGATTTAAGTACCAGCCATTTAGTGTTTTCTCTGAAACATGAAAAGCGGAATTGCACCGACATTAATATGAGCTTGCGACAGTCTAGCCGCTGCAGTAAGCATTTATTAATGTTGTTAGAAACTCACTTCAGCAATCTCATGATTCCAGCGCCGGTTATTGCAGTAAAAATGAAAGTTAAAAAATTCGATGCTTTTACGAGTTATAGCGAATCATTATTAGCGGAATATAAACCAGCAGGGCGTCAATACAATAACAACAATCTGAATCAATTCATGGAACAGTTAAAAGCCAGACTAGGAGGGCACTTCGTTAACAGCATCAACACTGTTGCCGAGCATTGTCCGGAATATGCTACTCAGCAATTGGTTTATGACGAAATGGAAAAAAGGGCAAAGGGCGATCATGCATCAGTTCCCCTAACTCTCCGTCCTTTTCTATTATTGCAAGAACCGGAACAACTGGTTCTTAAAAACAGTGAGCTCTATCACCACAAACCTATTACTATTATTAGCGGTCCTGAGCGTATCGAATCCTATTGGTGGTCTGGCACCGATGTGTGTCGAGATTATTATATAGCGCTAGAAAAAAACGGTAGTCGTCTCTGGATTTATCGTGAACGCGGCGACGAAAATAACTGGTTTTTACATGGCTATTTCGCGTAAATTGCCAGCGGAATCATGTTCCTGCGCCAACAATTCTTGTAGGTATTAGGTAAAATTTCTTGATGATAATTCCATCGAGCCTAGCCAATGACTAAGGTCCACTAGCTCTCTGGCAATCAAGTGAATCACTCCTCCGCTTTTCTGTATATGACCGACCACTCCGATTAACATTGCCTGGCGTACAATAGGTCGAAAGCATTCTCCGAGTTTTGGCCAAACCACGACGTTAATAAATCCACTCTCATCTTCCAAAGTTAGAAATGTGACACCTGCTGCTGTCATGGGTCGCTGTCGACAGGTAACCAGGCCAGTTACTTTAGCCTGCGCTTCGTTATCGATATTGGATAGCTCACTAGCTGGAGAAACCTGATACATGTCTAAATGTTCGCGGAATAGGGCGAGAGGATGTCGGCGCAGAGTAAAACCGGTAGAGTCATAATCACCGACAATGTTCTGGCCTTCATTAGCCACTGGCAATAACACATCGACACCGAAGTCGGCGTTAGCAAAATCCTGATCAGCGAAGAAGCTATAAGAATAACCGTCGTCATCTCCTGCAGTTTTATCTACACCGGATACGTGCCAAAAAGCACGATGGCGGTCGCCACTTAAATCCCTTAAAGCATTAGCAGCGGCTAAAGACTCCAGATCTTTCTTATTAATGCCACTGCGAAAAACTAATTCCTGAATAGTCGTAAACTTTCCAGCCTGCCGCGCTTCAGTAATGGCTTGCACACCGATGTCAGACAATCCTTTAACTAATCTGAATCCAATGCGCAGCGCCGGATCCATGGTCTGGTCACAGGGGGAATTCAATCTTTCAAAATCACTATTGAACTCAAGTGTGCAATCGTAAAAACTCTGGTTGATATTAACCGGCAAGATAGGCACATCATGATGGCGTGCGTCATTGATAAGTTGTGCCGGAGGATAAAATCCCATGGGCTGGCTATTAAGTAGAGAACAACAGAAAGCGGCAGGGTGATAGCACTTAAGCCAGGAAGACACATAAGCAATCAAAGCAAAGCTGGCGGAGTGGGATTCGGGAAAACCATAATCACCGAAGCCTTTTATTTGCTTAAACAATTTCTCAGCAAAGTCTTCTTCATAACCTCTTTCCAGCATGCCTCTGACCAGTTTACCGCGATAAGGTTCCAGGCCTCCTTTACGTTTCCAGGCTGCCATAGCTCTGCGGAGTTGGTCGGCTTCCCCACCAGAAAAACCTGCAGCTAACATGGCCAGTTGCATAACCTGCTCCTGAAAAATAGGTACCCCCAAGGTTCGATCTAATACATCTCTAACCGCCTTACTGGGATAAGACACCGGCTCTTTACCATTACGTCGATTCAGATAGGGATGCACCATGTCGCCTTGAATAGGACCAGGCCTCACTATTGCAATCTGAATTACCAGGTCGTAATAACTGCGTGGTCGCAAACGCGGTAACATGCTCATCTGTGCACGGGACTCGATCTGAAACACACCCACCGTGTCAGCCTCGCCCATCATGTCGTAAACCTTGGGGTCTTCCGGTGGAATATTTTGAATAACTAATGACTCACGACTGTAGTCGCTAATCATGTCCAGACATTTCCGTACGGCAGTTAATATACCCAGGGCCAGGACATCGATCTTTAATAAACCAAGAGATTCCAGATCATCTTTTTCCCATTGAATAACAGTGCGATCTTCCATGGTGGCGTTCTCGATGGGAACCAGATGAGAAAGCAAACCTTGGCTGATGATAAAACCACCTACGTGTTGTGAGAGATGACGCGGAAAGCCAATTAACGATTCAGCGAGAAAAACTAGTTGTTGGATTTTCCTATCACTATAGTTGATATCCGAATCACTTAGTTGCTCTTTCAACGAAGTCCCCCACCAGTAAATCGATTTGGTTAAATGGTCTAACAGTTCTTCGCTGAGACCCAAGGCCTTGCCCACATCACGAATAGCACTGCGGGAGCGATAAGTAATAACAGTTGCAGCGATAGCAGCACGACCACGGCCATACTTGTTATAGATGTATTGAATAACTTCTTCCCGCCGTGCATTTTCAAAATCCACATCGATATCCGGTGGCTCGTTACGTTCCTTGGAAATAAACCGTTCGAATAAAACTTCCACTCGAGCAGGATCCACTTCTGTAATCCCCAGGCAATAGCATACTGCAGAGTTCGCCGCCGAACCTCGACCCTGACAAAGAATATGTTGGCTGCGGGCAAAGGCAACAATGTCATGCACGGTTAAGAAATAGTGTTCGTAATTAAGTTCTTTAATCAGAGTCAGTTCATGCTCGATGATGTTACGAACTTTTGCTGTCGCCCCTTTGGGCCATCGTTGACGAATACCAGCTTCTGTTAATTCTCTTAACCAGCCATGGGGAGTGTAATTAGGTGGGACTAATTCCCGTGGATATTCATAACGCAGTTCGTCCAGCTCGAAATGACAACGACTGGCAATCTCAACAGTGACCGCCATAAGTTCAGCAGGAAACAGTTTATGAAGTTGCTCGCGAGTACGTAGATGACGTTGGCCATTACTCTCAGCATCCAAACCCAACTCATCGATAGGTCTAATCAAACGAATAGCCGTAACTGTGTCCTGCAAGATGCGACGATCAGCATCGTGCATGTAGACACCACCGGCAGGACACAGGGGAATATCGAATTGAGTTCCCAACTCTTGAAAGCGTTGTAATCTTAAACGGTCGTTACCACGGAGTAATAACTCCGCAGCAATCCAGAGTCTGTTTGGAAACTGCCGCTTTAACCAAACCGCTTGGCAAGCAAGTTGTTCTGGCTCATTTAATAGATCAGGCAGCCACAATGCCAAACAATCCTCCGGCAAGTTATGTTCCACCATCTCCCGATCGATGAAGTAACTGCCTTTTTCGGTTTCCCGGCGGGCACAAGATATTAAGTGACTTAAGTGGCCATAACCTTTGCGATTGCATGCTAGTAAAACCAGATGGCAATCCTTATCCATAACAAACTCACTACCAATAATGAGTTTAATATCCCGTTGCTTCGCTGCAATATGGGCTCGCACTACACCACTGAGTGAGCACTCGTCGGTAATAGCCAACGCACGATAGCCAAGCTCATCCGCGCGTTCCACTAGTTCTTCTGGAAAAGAAGCGCCCCGTAAAAAGCTGAAATTGGAAATACAGTGCAGCTCTGCATAGTCAGGCAGAGATAGAGCCGCAGGCTCAAAGGGAGGCTTGAGCCCAGTTTTCGCCAGAGATATAGGGTCCATTATAATGATCTAATACTGTATATATATACAGTATTTTCACATAAGCAAGTTGTCAATATGGAATGGAAATAAAAGTGGCGAAATCAATGCCCTTTCAGTTACTTTGCATCTCACAAAAGCTGTAAAAGATCAGGTAATACTATGCAAAACCGAGTACTTCTCTGCGCAATAGTTCTCATCATCAGCGCCTGCAACACAACGGTCACTCACTATGACCTATTGATTGAGAATGGCACTGTCTACGATGGCAGCGGCGGACAAGCTTATGTTGCTGACATTGGCGTCATTGGGGATCGAGTAGTCGCCATCGGACAATTACGAGCTTCAGCCAACGAATTAATAAACGCAGAGGGATTCGCCGTCGCTCCTGGCTTTATCAATATGCTGAGTTGGGCCACAGACTCACTCATAATCGATGGACGTAGTCAGGGAGATATTCGCCAGGGGGTGACACTGGAAGTGTTTGGCGAAGGCCGCTCAGAAGGCCCGCTTAATGAAGCTATGCGTGAGCAGGCAATAGCCACACAAGGAGATATCAAGTGGCCAGTGGAATGGACCACCCTGGATGAATATCTGGAATTCTTAGTGGAGCGCGGAGTCTCTCCCAATGTTGCTTCTTTTATTGGTGCTACTTCGGTGCGCGTGCATGAAATCGGTTATGAAGATCGACCACCTACTGCGGCTGAACTAGAGCGTATGAAAAATCTAGTGAGAGAAGCAATGGAGGATGGTGCCCTGGGTTTAGGTTCTTCCTTAATTTATGCGCCTGCCTTTTATGCAGATACAGAAGAACTCATTGCATTGTCAGAAATAGTTGGAGAATACAATGGTATGTATATCTCTCATATGCGCAGCGAGGGCAATCGTTTACTTGAATCGGTTGACGAACTTATTCGCATTGCCCGTGAGGGCAATGTTGGTGCTGAAATTTATCACCTGAAAATGGCAGGGCAGCAGAACTGGGATAAATTTGATGCGGTAGTTGAGAAAGTAGAGTTAGCGCGCATGGAAGGGCTGGATATTACAGCAGACATTTACACTTATACTGCTGGCTCTACTGGATTGGATGCAGGTATGCCGCCATGGGTTCAGGAAGGTGGCTATGAATCTTGGCGATCTCGTTTACAGGATTCAGACATTCGCACTCAAGTCCTTGAAGAAATGACAACGCCCGCTGATGAATGGGAAAACCTTCTATTCTCAGCAGGACCTGAGGGAACACTCTTAGTGGGCTTTCGCAATCCTGACCTGCGTCATTACATCGGCAGGACATTGGCTGAAGTTGCAGAAGAGCGGGGACAAAGCTATGCAGACACCGCCATTGATTTAGTTATTGCTGATGGCAGTCGAGTACAAGTCGTTTACTTTTTAATGTCGGAAGAAAATGTGGCAAAAGGGGTAGCGCTTTCCTGGGTTAGCTTCGGTTCCGATGCGGCTTCGATGGCTGCACAAGGTAGCTTTCTGAAGCAGAGTACTCATCCCCGAGCTTATGGAAACTTTGCCCGTGTTTTAGCAAAGTATGTGCGTAATGATCAAGTGATTACTCTACCAGATGCAATCCGCAAACTTACTAAATTGCCGGCAACAAATTTGAAACTTAGGGATCGTGGTGAACTTAGAGAAAACTATTTCGCCGATATTGTGATATTTGACCCCTATGAAATTCAGGATAATTCGACCTTCGAACAACCCCATCAGTATGCTACTGGTATGCAGCATGTGATCGTAAATGGGGAAGTAGTACTGAGAAATGGTGAACATACCGGTGCTTTGCCCGGACAAGTAGTGCGCGGACCCGGTTGGCGTGGTTGGTCTGAATAAAAGATAGAAAAATAGAGAAATAAAAAACCAGAGCAATGCTCCGGTTTTTCGCGAGTGTTAGCTTATTGACTCGACTCTTTTGCTAATCGCTCTTCGACTCTTGCCCCACGCAAGATATTAATCATGCCGTAATTCCCTTCATGGCAAGCATACTCATAGAGTTGACCAGCAACTTTCGTCATAGGAATGATTGCAGTGACTCGATCGGTAAAAGTAGAAGAATCATCTATTGTCCATTCATAGTTCACCGTGAATGGATTAATTCGAGTAAAGCGCTCTGTTAGCTTTTTATTTTCAGCAGTTCCGAAGCCTGGATAGCTCTGGGTAAAACCAGTGAAATTAGTTGTTTCTACTACTAATGTGTCGGCATCCCAATAGCCACGCGAGTCTCCAGACCACTGCTTGATGCTGTCATCTAACTGTTGGCGCTCGCCGATTGGGACTATGCGAGCGTCATGAATCATTTCCATTAAGATCACCGCGTAGTCTTTGTTTTGTACGATCTGCAAATTGTTGTTGTACAAACTCGGCTGAAATGGTGGGTCCGCGTTAAAGCCTACGATGCAGCGTTCGGAAAGACCCCTATCTTCTGGCCCATTTTTACTTATGCCACCAACAACAAATCGCACCGGTCTATCCCCTTGCACATCGGGTCCAAGCCCACCGGCAATCGGTCGAATTCCTTCCACTAAATCTGGGAATCTGCCATTAGTTGGATAAACAATGTGGGAAGTCCGAATCTGATCCGTAATCCCAGCACTCTCAACCCAGAAATCGTTGTATCCACCAGGATTAGTTTCACTCTCGATTCCTGGAACCGCTTGATCTGAAGCTGCATCCGCAGCAGACAACCTTGCTCTTAGTTGTGTGACTTCATCGTCAGTCATGAATTCTCTGTCACCAAACTGGGTTGGTCTTTGCAGTGGTACGTTAGATGAAAAATTCCAGACTCCCTGCAAGTCAGGTGCACCCCATTCGGTTCTTGGGGCTACGTAGGTGTCCTGCGCTAATAATGGAGAAACTATTAGTGAAGCAATAATCGCTAGTAGTGGGTGAGTTTTTTTCATGTCCGGAGCCCCCGAAATTTTTTACATGTGTTCACGGTAGATTTATTTTATCAGGGAATCAACAGGAAAAAGCCTGCTTTTTAGTCGCAAATAAAAAAGGGCTCCGGGTGGAGCCCCAGACAGACTAGTGGTTTCAGCTAGTCGAGAGAGAATGCTTAGAATGTTTTACCGATTGAAAAAACGATCGCTTCACTTTCATCAGGCAGACCTTGTGAGCTCAACTGGTCCGAAAGCTCATCACTACTGAAGATAGCAGCGATACCAACGTCAATTTCGGAGATAGTGGTTCCCCAGCCGATCTCAATATAGTTGCCATCGAAGTCGTCACCGAATGTACCGTAAGTGCCATAGATGCCATTGTCAGCGGTATAGGTTATCGCGAGAAAATCATAATCTTCTGAGGCTCCAAATCCTTCCCATTCACCGACTGAGTATTCTAAGCTCAATGGTCCGTAGCCAAGATTAAAGTTCACTTCTTCGTAAGTGTCATCGAATTCGCCTGTGTAGTAATAACCAGTGAATCCAACACCGACAGTAAAACCGCCATCGAATTCATAGTTGTAGCCAAAGTAGCCATCGACTTCAGCACCATCACCTACATCTGCTGCCCAGGCACCAACGTAGAAACCACTTTCATCATTCCAATCGACTCCAGCAGATCCTGATGACTCTTTCTGCAAAATACCGCGATAGTAATATTCGGATGCCCAACCAATGTTATAGGACAACTCTGCATGCGCTGATGAGGCAATCAATCCGCTTGATGCCAAGACGAGACCAGCAGCCAGGTGAGTTAACTTTTTCATTTCTTCCTCCAATTTAATTTGCGATCTAGCAAGTCAGGCTTGCTGGAAATATCGAACGATTATTTGCTCAGTATTTTGCAAGGAACTTGCCAGAATATTGAAAGGCACGTTTTTACTGGGCTCAGAGAATCTTGTTGCTAATTAGATCGATTAATTCGCTACAAAATGGTGCAGGAAGAAGGACACAAAATAGCAGTGCACCATAAAGGGGCGTCGCTTCAATTAGAGATCAGGATAAATCAATAAAAAGAAGAGCGAAGAGCAAACAATCCAGCAACCCCAAGATAGAGGATATAGGTGAAGCTTAATCTTAAGCTAATACTACATTAGCAGCTCTTCACTATACTCAAACTACTTCGGGAGAATGGGAAGCTCTCCACCGCAGAAATCATGGAAGTTGTGGGACTTTCAACAACTGCTAATTGGCGTCGAATCCAGTGTATGGAGCAGATCAAATGTACTACTGCGTTATCACTGCACTGGGACAAACATCTTGAGCCCAAATTGAATTACGAGTGGCTATCCACTGGTCGCTCATTTAAGATCAAGAGAATACAAATCCAACGATCGATTGGAAAATCATTGGTTCGGAGAATTTAAATGAAAATCACGATAAATTCGCAACTGCGAAAAGTTGCCCTTGCTTTAGTTACACCTTTTATCTTTTTCAATAACAGTGTCCTTGCAGATACCTCTTGGCCACAAAATGAAGTCGGCGCCAGTGCAACTGGATTTTCTGAACAGGGAGTTGCAAATTTAGATGCGGCGATGGAGCAGATCGTCGCCGACCAAGATGTCGCAGGGATGATCTGGATGTTGGCAAAAGATGGTGAAGTGGCAACCTTTGAGACTGCTGGGCTCGCCCGTGTAAATGATCAAGCGCCTATGACAAAAGACACACTTTTTCGAATTTACTCAATGACCAAGCCAGTAACTGGCGTTGCATTAATGATGCTACATGAAGAGGGTCTCTGGAATTTTGATGATCCAGTGAGTAAGCACATTCCTGAGTTTGAAAATTTAAAAGTACTGAAAAGTTATGATGATGATGGGGATGTGGAACTGGCGCCCCTAGAGCGGCAACCGACAATGAGAGAGCTTCTGAACCACTCCGCCGGCTTTGGTTATGGTCTCGGTGGAAGTGATCCAGTTAATAGTGCTTTTAGAGATCAAGCAGTTTTAGCATCTGCAGATTTAGATGAGCTAGTGGCGAAAGTAGCCGGCATTCCACTGCTCTCCCAACCTGGTGAACAATACTATTATTCTGTGGCAGTCGACCTTCAGGGTTATATTGTACAAGAACTATCTGGACAGAAGTTTGGTGATTTTCTTAATGAACGAATTTTCGAACCGCTAGGTATGAGTGATACACGTTTCTATGTAAGAGACGAAGACGGGTATCGATTTGCGGAAGTTCATAACTGGGATGAAGAACGCAATCGATTAGTACAACGCCCCCATCGACCAGATAGACCAAGCTATCTGGATCCAAATCGAATCGAATCCGGAGGAGGGGGGCTGGTTTCTTCCACCCATGACTATGCTCGCTTTCTGCAAATGCTGGTGAATGAAGGAGAGTTGGATGAGGCACGAATTCTAACGCCAGAATCTGTTCGCATAATGCGTACTAACAGTTTGCGAGATGAGTTAGACATCGGCGGTGGTCCCGATCGTCCGGGTAGAGCCGGTATCGGATTCGGTGTGGACTTCGCTGTGGTCTACGATCCTGAACTTGCAGGAACTGCACAAGGTCCTGGAACCTACTACTGGAGTGGCGCTGCTGGCACTTGGTTCTGGATCGATCCAAGTCAGGACATGTTTTGGATAGGAATGATTCAAGCGCAAGGAGAGCGACGGCCTGGTGCGGCAAATATGCGCAATGTCGCGATCGACTTAATCTATGACGCTTTAGAATAGAAAGCCGAATAGATTAGTCGGGAATCGGAACCGGTAAATCCTGAGGAACACTATATCCTTTTTGGGCCGCTGGCCGTCCCGCAACTCTTAGATACCAATCTTTGAGTCGTGGATAGTCATTCAGATCCATTTTCTGAAATTCGAAACGGGATATCCATGGCCAGGTTGCGATGTCTGCAATTGAGTAGTCATCGACTATGTAGTCCCTCTCTTGTAACCGATTTTCCAACACTTGATAGAGTCGCGCATTTTCCTTGCTGTATCTTTCCTCTGCGTATGGCGCCTTGCCTGGATTAAATTTCACGAAGTGGTGGGTCTGTCCGAGCATTGGGCCTATATGTCCCATTTGAAACATCAGCCACTCCATTTGTTTCCAGAATTCATCTCCCATAGGTGACATGAGTTTGCCGGTTTTATTCGCCAGGTACATGAGAATCGCTCCTGACTCCATCATCTTGGTCCCGGTTTCGTGATCGATTATTGCTGGAATTTTATTGTTCGGACTGAATGTAATGAACTCGGGATCCATCTGGTCGCCCTTGGTGATATCGATTGGAAATACCCGATAAGGTAATTCCAACTCCTCCAACATGATCGAAACTTTGCGTCCATTTGGTGTAGACCAAGTATATAAATCAATACCTTTAAACTCTTCTTCATCCATTGCTATTATTTTCTTATTATTCCCTCGATATGTTGTTCGCCAAATCTTATCTAAACCGAAAGCGAAATAGGATGCAAACTTGCGGAACAAAAGTAAAACATTAAAAGTTAAGCAGGTGAGCAAAGCCCCTAATCATCTGATATTCAATGATGGGCGCTACCTAAGCGACCAAACTGCCATCTTCCACTTAATGAGTTCGTACCAAAGTTATACCCAGGTATAGCAAAGAGTTGCGCCGAGTCTTACATTAAATTTCTTTTATAAAGTCGTA
>JBJLER010000012.1:0-13811 GCA_045565735.1 Pseudohongiellaceae bacterium | reverse complement strand
TGATCGTCCAGATTCGCAAGGTAGGGATAACTAAAAATAGCGATGAACATTGCTGTAGCGCAAGTCACCACTGTAAAAAATAAACTGTATTGATCCACTATCATTAATGGAGTTACTTGAAAATTAGCATTTGGCATTAAGTACACCGCACTTAGCGTGGCTAGCAACAATCCAGCAATCGTTATACTTGCGGTTAACCCGTAATCCCGATTAATACCGATAGCTATCATCACCACGACGGCAGTTCCCGTTGTAATCAACAACGGTAGTAAAGGTATTAAATCAGCAATTGTTATATCCATTTCTAATTCTGCACTACTGTACTAACCATGCCTTCGGCACTGCCAATTAAGTCTACCAATACAGGTTGTGATAACGCTAAAAAGGATTGTGGATACATACCCATCCAAATCAAACCAATCATCATCGCAGTGTAGTAAACCATTTCTCTATGAGTTAAATCCGTTAGGTGATTATCATCAAATTCTGTATTCACATACTCACCATGAAAAACTTTCTGGATTACCCATAATGAATAAACAGATGCAAAGATAAGACCAAATGCTGAAATTACTGTTAATGAAATATTGACCTGGAATGCACCAAGTAAGGCTAGGAATTCACCGATAAAGTTTCCAAGTCCTGGCATACCCAATGCTGCTATGGAAAAGAATAGAACCACCACTGCCATGCGTGGCACCTTCCCCCAGAAGCCACCCATATCTGACATGTTTCTCGTATGAATACGATGCTGCAATCCACCGGCTAACATAAACAGTGCTGCTGCACTTAGTCCGTGAGCTAGCATGGTCATTACTGCGCCCTGCAGTGCCTGCTCATTCCAGGCATATACACCCAGTGTAACAAAGCCCATATGGCTGACACTGGTGTACGCAATTAGCCGCTTAATGTCTGCCTGGGCGAAAGCAACTTTCGCACAATATAAAATACTAATTGCAGCAAGAGTCATAGCAAATGGCGCGAAATTCATGGATGCTTCAGGAAACAACGGAACAGCGAAACGAATTAATCCATAGGCACCGGTCTTCAAAAGAATACCGGCCAAAATAACACTACCCGCAGTAGGTGCCTGACTGTGTGCATCCGGTAACCATGAATGAAATGGCACAGATGGCAGTTTGGTAGTAAATGCAATAAAGAAACCAAGCATAATCCACATTTCCAGTGGGCCGCGGGTCTCAACTGTTAATAAATCATGGTAATTAAAACTAACGAACCCATTTTGCACATAATGGAAATATGCCAGCATTAGAATAGAAACTAACATCAACATGCCAGTTACTTGCGTAAAAATGAAAAACTTCATCGCAGCGTAGTTTTTGTTTTCATGCCCCCAAATTGCGATAATAAAATACATCGGAATCAACATGACTTCCCAGAAAAAGAAAAACAAGAATAAATCTAGCGCAGTAAAAACTCCCAGTACGCCTGCTAGAGTCCATAATAAGTTAAAATAGAAAAATCCAGCTCGATCTTTTATTTCGTCCCATGCAGACCCAATGGCAATTACACCAAGGAATGCCGTTAATAGAAGAAGTAATATACTTAGGCCATCTGCAGCCAGGTAGAAAGAGATACCGAATCTTGGTATCCAGGCAACATCTATTGAGGCGACCCACCCACCTGTTGCTGGATCTACTCCCAGTAAATTTAACATCACAACAAATTCTAGCAGCACAGTGATAAGGGCAATTAAACGTGGATAATTTGGATTTGCCCGCTCGGATAACCAAGCAATTATGCCTCCAATGAAGAGTATGCTTATTAACCAAATGAGAATCACAGCAACACTCCTAAAGTGATTAACACTAGCAAGCCTGCTGCGACGCTAAGCGCATACCATCTCAAATAACCAGTCTGAGTTTTAACAATCATTCCATTGGCAGCACGGGAAATTTCTACGACTAGCGCATAGAAACCGTCAACAATATCTGCTCGGTTGATTCGCGCTAACCAGAGGAATGGGAAAACAATAAGACGATCGTAGAGCCAGTCAAATCCCCAACCGCTATTCCAGAACTTATGTAAAGTTTGAGCAAATGAACTGACCATGAATTTTTCGACAGGGAGCGTCTTGGTATAAAAGACTAGAAAACTGATGGCAATACCAGCTAGTGGCATAGCTACCATAAAAGCATGTAACAACCCCGAAACATGATGCTCTTCGCGCTGGCCAAATACTGGATCTAATGGCACAGCGAAAAACCCACCTATTAAGGAAAGAATTATTAACCCTATTAGTGGTCCATTCATGTTCCAACCGCCGTATTCTTTCTCTGGCAGATGGGCTGCATTGCTGTCCCCAAAGAACACGATGAAGAATAAGCGGAATGTATATATACCGGTTAGGAATGCACCTAACACACCACCATAAAAGAAAATCATGCCGGGACCTTCCAGACCGTGAGCTGCGATTAAGATCTCATCCTTACTGAAATATCCGGAAGTATATGGAAAGGCGGTTAGTGCCAATGAGCCAACCAAGAAAGAGAAGAAAGAAATTGGTAATTTCTGCCGTAGGGCCCCCATCTTAAATATGTTTTGCTCATGATGAAGACTCAAGATAACCGTACCAGATGCAAGGAATAATAACGCTTTAAAGAAAGCGTGAGTCATTAAGTGAAATATGCCAGCCGACCAGGCTCCTACCCCAAGAGCAAGGAACATGTATCCAATCTGACTCATGGTTGAAAACGCCAGGATACGTTTGATATCGGATTGAGTTAATGCAATAAATCCAGCCATCAAAAGAGTGATTAAACCAACCCATCCCACAAGCTCTTGAACACTTGGCGCTAGTTCAAAGAGGATGTGAGTGCGTGCAATTAAATAAACGCCGGCTGTTACCATTGTTGCCGCGTGTATTAGTGCACTGATTGGTGTCGGTCCAGCCATTGCATCTGGCAACCAAGTTTGGAGCGGAAGCTGCGCTGACTTGCCAACTGCCCCGCCCAATAGCAACAATGCAGCAGCAACAGCTAGACCGTCACCAACTTTCCATTCTGTTTCTGCAGCATTGAGCATGTCTTGAATGTTTAAGGTGCCTAATTCGGTAAACAACAAAAACAGACCGAGAGCCATCGCTGTATCGCCTATTCTTGTTACGACGAAAGCTTTACGAGCTGCATATCCGTTATCAGGATTGGCGTACCAGAAACCGATCAGCAAATAAGAACAAAGGCCTACACCTTCCCAACCTAAGTAAAGAACGACTAGATTGTCTCCTAATACCAGCATTAACATGGCGGCGATAAAAAGATTCATGTAAGAAAAGAACCGGCTATAACTGGGATCGTCCGCCATATAACCAGTAGCATAGAGATGAATTAAAAACCCAACCCCAGTTATCACTAGCATCATGACTAGTGATAAACCATCGAGATAAAAGTTAAAGCCCGGGCTAAAGTTACCCACCGCCATCCAGGTCCAAACTTCCCTTATGAAATAGTCTTCACCGCTGGAAAGAAATTGTGTAGCAATAATTGCCGCAGTAAGAAACGATAAACCAACGCTACCAGCGCCGATAATAGCGACAATATTTTTCGGCAGGCGTCCCGCAGTTAGCACCAGGATCAAGAAACCTAATACGGGGTAAGTAGGAAGCAGCCAGATTAAATCTTGCATCGAATCTAGCCCTTCATTTCGCTAAGCACATTGATATCGACAGTTTTGTAACGCCGAAACATTTGTAAGATTAAACCAAGACCAACGGCCACTTCGGCAGCAGCCAGTGTCAGTATTATTAGAAACATGATCTGGCCTTCAGCATGACCCCAGCGGGAAGCCGCCACGATAAATGCCAGTCCGCCAGCATTAAGCATGATTTCGAGAGACATCAGGACAAAAACGATATTGCGTCGAGTTAAGACACCAATTAATCCGATGGAGAACAAAATCGCCGCCAGGATTAGTCCGTGCTCTACAGGTATAGATTCCATTTTTTCTTAAAACTCTTTGCTTATCTTTCTTACTAGTTTTTCTTACTTAGTTTTTGCTAAGTGATAAGCAGCAACCAATCCTGCGAGTAGCAAGATAGATGCTAATTCCACCGCCAATACATAAGGGCCAAACAACAAGGCGCTTACTTCCATAACTCCGACTTGCTCAGGAATTAATTCGTGATCAATCTGACTCATTACATTGACTAATTGTCCTAGCAGGACCCCTGCTAGAAGCGAAGGCACAATCCAACCGCGCGGAGTTAACCAACTTCGTTCCTGATCCCGGGTATGCTGACCAAGGTTCAGCATCATGATTACAAATAGGAACAGCACCATAATGGCACCGGCATAGACAATTGCCTCCAATACAGCCGCGAATGGTGCGCCTAGTACGTAAAAGATCACTGCGACTGCTAGCAAAGATAAAATCAAATACAACAGGCCATGCACAATGTTAGTTTGCAGAATCACCGCAACCGTAGCGATAACAGCAATAATGGCTGCGATGTAAAACAGGGCGATCACGGTAACAAGCTCCTCACATCAACCGGCGGTGCTTCATTCAAGGCCTCACCTTTGTCTTTACCTTCAATTTGCTTTCCAGCAACTCGATAAAAGTTGTAGTCGTGATACTTCCCTGTACCATTAATCAACAAATCTTCTTTTTCCCAAACCATGTCCTGACGTATGTACTCCGCCATTTCAAAATCAGGTGTTAGTTGAATCGCATTAGTCGGACAGGCTTCTTCACAAAAACCACACATGATGCAGCGGGAAAAATTAATACGGAAAAATTCCGGATACCAACGGCCGTCTTCCATTTCGCCTTTCTGTAGCGCAATACAATCCACAGGGCATGCAACAGCACATAGGTTGCAAGCAACGCAGCGCTCTTCCCCATCCGGATCGCGACTTAATATGATGCGGCCACGCCAGCGCGGAAACATATAAGGCTGTTGGTCTGGATACTCGACCGTATCTTTCTTCTTAAATAGCTTCAAAAACACTAACCAAAGTGTTCTTACCTGACTAAATAGCGTATCGGCTATTAACCTAATCATGTTGCCTCAAAGACTTTATTGCATACTCAAAATAATTACGCCAGTAACCAATAGGTTTACTAACGATAGTGGTAATAAAAACAACCAGCCATAACTCATTAACTGGTCATAACGTGGTCGTGGCACTGCCGCCCGCATTAAAATAAAAAAGGCAATAAATGCGAATGCTTTAATGGCAAACCATAAGATAGGTGGCAACAATGCAGGACCTAACCAACCGCCAAAAAATAAAACTGTAATTAGAGACGATATCAGAACCAGCCCGATGTATTCAGCAACAAAGAACATGCCGAATTTCATACCTGAATATTCCGTGTGGTAACCGGCACAGATTTCCTGTTCGGCTTCAGGAATATCGAAAGGCAAACGATGACTTTCTGCTACGCCTGCAATGAGGAAGATGACGAATCCAACAAATTGCGGAATGATATACCAACCGTCTGCTTGTGATTCAACAATCTCGCGCATGTTAAAGCTGCCAGCTAGGGCGACTACGCCAAGAAGTGAAATACCCATGAACACTTCATAGCTAACCATTTGTGCTGCAGCGCGTAGACTGCCAAGCAAGGCGTATTTATTATCGGAAGATAAGCCGCCCAACATTACGCTATATGCGCCGAGGGATGCCATTGCCAAAACAAATAGCACACCGATATTGGAATCTATTACGCCGATATTAGGCGCAAATGGTATAACCGCAAAACTTAAAAGTATCACTGTCATTATGATTCCTGGCGCAATAACAAAACTAAATTTGTCGGCAAACGGCGGTATCCAGTCTTCCTTCGTAAAAATCTTAATCATGTCAGCAACGACTTGTAACGAACCAAACCAACCAACACGATTTGGTCCCAATCGTTCCTGCCAGAAACCAAGCAGTCTCCTTTCAACAGTGATAAGCAAGGCTGCAGTCACAATTACAACACCTAATATCAATCCAATACTTAGAAATGATCCGATCTCAAGGGTCATTGCTAATAACTCTCCTCATAAAGATCACTAACGATCAAACCTTTAATGCCTCGGTTTAAATTCGCACCCGCCGTTTTGCTAAGAGCTATAGTTGCACCAAGTGCATGACGGTCGATGTCATTGTCACCACAGTAAACTGCTGCTGTCCCTTCCTTAATCTTAGAACGAATGCTAGCAACAGCAACATGCCCGTTACCATCTATACTGACTTCATCACCCTGATTCAGTCCTAAGGACCGCGCATCTGAGGGCGAGATCGCAACATAGGCATCGGTCATCCGTTGCTGAATCGTCGAGGCCTTCGCACTCAACTCATCACTACCAAAGATTTGATAAGCAATGGCTAGCTGTAAACCATTGCTACTAACATTAGGAGTCGCAATATCCAGATAATCTCCGGACTCATTGCGCTCAATCAATAATTCTCCTATGTGCCCCTGTTTCAGCTCGCCGTTTATCTCATCCTGGAACTTGCTAATAGATTGATTAGAGTTCCATGCTGGCGCCCAGGCTGCACCTAAGACAGGTATATCCGAGGTAACCGGAATACCTTCCATAGAGAAAGACATAACCGATTGATCATCTACTGGCTGCTTTGGTTCATGTACATTTAAATTTGCTTTCATCGCAGTACGACCACTGTAACGATGAGATTGACGGGGAATTTTCATACTAGCGACGAATTCATTGAGATCCGGCAGTAAAACACCTAGCTTTTCAAAATTAGCTACCTCTTGAGCACAACGATTAATGAGAGCGTCGATATCCCCTCGTTGCTGTTCGCTTAGCCAACGCCACGCTGGTATCGCAGCCGTATGATTGCGATGCACCTGAAAACTTAATTGAGCACGACCTTCGTAGTTAACATAAGTAGCTTCATGCTCGGAGAAACTTGTAGAAGGTAGCAACGTTGATGCCTTGGCGGTAGTTCGGGTTGGTATCTGATCGATTACCAGTACACCATCTGCCTTATCCAATGCTTCATCTACCGCAGTATGGGAGGCATGATGATAAAGATCGTTTTCTAACACGATCACTTTGCTTGCGGCCCCACTCTGTAACTTATCCAAAGCAACGCCGAGAGTGTTGTGGCTATTAACCAGCATGCTCATGCCAATTGTGTTTACTCCTGGCACCACCAGGCATAAATCAATCGCTTCATTGCGCTTATCATTCAGAGCGCGAGCAATATTAGCTGCCACTTTAATCAATCCGATGTTGCCAACCGAGCTACCTGCTATAACTAATGGACGTTTTGCATTTACTAGTTGATCCGCGATACGGCTAACTGTATCTTCATTCGAATTTGCCGAAGGTGCTTTATCCGAGATGCTGGAAGCAATGGCCGAACCGATAGAAATTAACTCAGACGGTGAATCGATTACCACATCTGATGCAACGTCATCCAAGCGTGTTGCGTAACTGCTTAGTACTGCTAATGGTGATCGATCATTTTGCGCTAACTCTTTTACTGCGGCATCTTGCCAGGCTGGTATATTACTTCCCTCGGCAAGTTCTTTTGCCTTGTTTCTCACTGATTGTCGCAGCGCTAAAGCGATTCGAGGGGCAACATTAGTTATGTCCTCTCCCACTACAACTACAGCATCCGCCTTCTCTATCTCCCTCACAGAAGGAGTATTGAATGCAGTATCTCTAGCTAAGGAAAGTATTAACTGGGTTGCTTCGTGCTCGCTATCTGAAATTCCAGAATAGAAATTCTCGTGGCCTACCAAGCAACGGAGCGCAAAATTTGATTCATTACCGGCACGAGGACTGGCAATCCCTATGACACCTGAGCCCTTATAACTCTCAATAGTTGGTTGTAGCTCACCAGTAGGAACAACTTCTATATCAGAACCGTTTACGATCAGTGGATCTTTGATTCGGTCTTCACTATTTACATAATCAAAACCAAATCGACCACGATCACAGATAAAGTAGCCGTTAATTTCAGAGTTATAGCGATTGACGATACGCCTAAGTGAACCGTATCGCTCACCTGGAGTTGTATTACAGCCAACACTGCATCCGGTGCATACACTTGGTGCTACTTGCAAATCCCATTTACGAGTGTAGTTTTCACTAAAGGTCTTATCGGTAAACACACCGGTTGGACAAACTTCTACTAAGTTGCCACTGAATTCGCTTTCCAAAACACCCTCGTCATAGCGGCCGAAATAAGTATGGTGATGAGAAGCCTGGACGGCTAGATCGGTTCCGCCAGCGTAATCGTTGTAAAAACGCACACAGCGATAACAAGTAATGCACCGATTCATTTCATGATTGATAAAAGGACCGAGATATTGATTGCGGTGAGTAACTTTCTTCTTATCGTAACGACGGTAGTTGTGGCCTGACATTAGAGTCATATCTTGTAAATGACACTCACCACCCTCTTCGCACACTGGACAATCATGTGGGTGGCTTATCATCAAGCTTTCGATTACTTTTTTACGCATATCTTTAGCTTGCGGGTCCTCGATAGAAATAATTGCGCCATCCGTAGCCGGCGTCATGCATGCCATAACCAACACGCCATCTTTGTCATCGGCATCACGGTATTGTTTAACAGCGCACTGACGACACGCGCCTACTGAACCCATGCAGGGATGCCAGCAAAAGTAAGGCAAGTCGAGACCCCGCGACAGAGATTCCTGTAACAGATTGTTATCGGGATTTACTTCGTATGCGATCCCATCAATAACAACTTCGGCCATTTATTTCTCCATTAACCTTCTAAACCCTGCCTCAATGTTTATAAGGGCAACGTTTCTCTTTAATGTGACGATCAAAATCTTCAGCAAATATTTTAAGCCCACTACCCAAAGGAGCAGTCGCTCCAGGTGCCAAGGCACAAAAAGTGCGGCCCGGCCCTAAATAATCCACATGGTCATGCAGTATCTGCAAATCTTTTTCACTAGCATGTCCGGATTCAAATTCATTAAATATTTCGTCCACCCAAGGCAGCCCATCGCGACATGGTGTACAGAATCCACAAGACTCGTGGGCAAAGAATTTCATCAAATTACCAATCATCCCCACCGGGCAAGTCTTGTCATCTAATAAGATCATCGTCCCGGTAGCCAAGCGACTTCCCACCTTGGCAACTTCATCATAATCGAATGGAAGATCGAGATGCTCAGGCAACATAAAATCAGTTGATCCACCACCAGGTAGAAAAGCGCGTAACTCATAACCGTCACGCATCCCACCACCATATCTTTCGATGACTTCCCGAATAGTTACGCCCAGAGGTAGCTCCCAACAGCCTGGTGTTTTTACCCTTCCGCTTATTCCGAATAATTTAGTACCGTGATCAATGCCTTTAGTCAGACCGTGATACCAATCGACCCCATAAGTAAGGATACCCGGCAGGTTACAAACGGTTTCTACGTTATTAACAATGGTAGGCTTACCCCACAGCCCACTTACTTGGGGGAAGGGTGGCTTGGCTCGTGGAGTAGCACGCTTGCCCTCTAAAGCGTTCAATAAGGCGGTCTCTTCACCGCAGATATATCGTCCCGCACTGGTGTGCAAGATGATGTCTAAATCGAAACCGGTATCGAGAATATTCTTACCGAGATAGCCCTTGTCATAGGCCTCTGCAATCGCTTGCTTTAGAGAATTCTCTGATGCCTTGTATTCACCTCGTAAAAAGATATAAGCGACACTTGCCTGTATCGTATAGGAACCAACAATCATTCCTTCTAGAAGTAGGTGAGGATCGCCTTCCATTAATAAGCGATCCTTAAAAGTCCCCGGCTCCATTTCGTCGGCATTTACAACGAAATATTTTTGTATCGGCGCATCATCACCCCGAGGCACAAAACTCCACTTTAATCCGGTTGGAAAGCCTGCACCTCCTCTACCTTTTAATCCGGAATCTTTAACAAGTTGCAAAACATTTTCTGGGCTTAATCCTGCGGCAATAGCTTTTACACTCTGATAGCCATCATTTACTTCATAAGCGTTTATGTCCAAAGGAGGCCTAGACATATCTATATTCTTTGTTAAGGGTTTTGTTACCACTTTTTACTTTACTCTTTTAAAAGTCTAAGCTTTGGTTTGACAATCAGAAATAATCTGATTAATTTTTTCTGACGTTAAATTACGATGCAAATCGTCGCCAATCATCATTACCGGGGCACGATCACAATCACCTAAACAAGGAACTGGCAAAAAAGTAAAAGTGCCGTCTTCCGTTGTTCCACCAAAATCCACTCCAAGTTTTTCGTTAATATGGGTACGCATGTCGTCACAGCCCATAATCCAGCAGCTCACACTGTTACAAAATAAAATGACGTTCTTACCAACTGGTTGGCGATACACTAGATTAAAAAATGTAGCGACACTTTCTAAGTCAGCGACTGGCAAATCCAAATATTTGGAAATTGCTAACAAACTTTCATCAGAAACCCAGCCCTGATATTTTTGCACAATTTTTAATGCCTCCAAACCAACTGCCTGTCTATCAGGATAGAGTTCCATCTCGTGCTCAATTTCCTTGATTTCTTCCTCAGTTAATTGCCGCGCCTTAATGGCAGTGGTTGCGATTAAATTTTCACTCATCGATCAACGTCCGCCATTACAAAATCAATACTGGCGATAATGGCAATCAAGTCTGCCACCATAAATCCACGACTAATTTCAGGAATCATCTGCAGGTGAGCAAAAGAAGGAGTCCGAATTCTTGTCCTATAAGAATTCGTACTGCCATCAGAAACAAGATAGTAGCTATTAATACCTTTGGTCCCTTCTACAGCCATAGTTACTTCATTCGGTGGAATAACCGGCCCCCAGCTCACACTCAGGAAGTGATTAATCAGGGTTTCGATATCCTGCATGGTTTTTTCTTTACGCGGAGGAGTCGTTAATGGATGGTCTGCCTTGTAATCACCACTTGGCATGTTATCTACACACTGCTTGATAATGCGCAGACTCTGGCGCATCTCTTCTACGCGCACCGCGCATCGATCATAGCAGTCTCCGTTAACCGCTATTGGCACATCGAATTCAAAATTTTCGTATCCGCTGTAAGGTCGATTCTTACGGTAATCCCACTCCAATCCTGTCGCTCGTAAACCTGCGCCAGTTACACCCCAGTCATAAGCTTGTTGTGTGTTATATGCACCAACCCCTTGAGTACGACGCCTAAGAATGCCGTTGTTCAAAACCATCTTGTCATATTCATCTATACGGGGTGGCATGAAATCCAATAATTCTCTTATTCTGCCCTCCCATCCTTCAGGAAGATCTTGGGCTACACCACCAATGCGAAACCAGCCTGGATGCATGCGTGCGCCACAGATTGATTCAATTATGTTAAATATTCTTTCCCTCTCTACGAACATGTAGAAGATAGGTGATAATTGCCCGACATCTTGAGCAAAGGTTCCGTAGAATAGTAAATGGCTGCAGATGCGAAACATTTCCACTAACATGATACGGATCGTTTTAACTCTTTCTGGTACTTTGATTCCTGCCATTTGTTCTACTGCCATAACATAAGGCAGGTTGTTCATCACACCACCGAGATAATCGATACGATCGGTATAAGGAATATAGGTGTGCCAGGATTGCCGCTCTCCCATCTTTTCCGCACCGCGATGGTGATAACCGATATCAGGAACTGCATCCACTAGTATTTCACCGTCCAACTGCACAGCAATTCGAAAAGCACCGTGTACACTAGGGTGATTTGGGCCGAGATTTAGAAACATAAACTCCGAAGTATCAGAAGCTCGTTTCATACCCCACTCTTCTGGTTTAAACAGAAGTGCCTGCTGCTCGTATTCAGCAGCCTCATCCTCCAATGCGAATGGTTCCATTTCCGTCGCACGAGCTGGATGTTCTTTTCTGAGGGCATGCCCTTTCCAGGTTGGAGGCAATACAAGTCGGTAGAGATTCGGATGGCCTTCGAAGTTAATCCCGAACATGTCCCAGGTTTCCCGTTCATACCAATTTGCCGCCGGCCACAAGGGGATAATGGTGGGAATGTTTAGATCCGAGTCCATTAACGGTACTTTTACCCGGAAATCGCAGTTTCCAGAGAAAGACATTAAGTGGTATACCACGGTAAATTCAGAGTTTGGCTGACCTTCACGATGGACACGCAGGCGTTCATCGATGGCAGTGATATCAAACAGCATTTCAAAACGCGGACTAGTCTCATCTCGCAAAGTCTTGAGTAGAGATAGCAAATGCTGACGACCTACCCACAGGGTTGAAATACCCTCACAGGTATTCTGTTCTGCCTGAATACTTTCACCAAACGCCTGACGCAGCATAACCAGCAATCCTGCAGATTGGCTGCTTTCGCTGACTGTCTTTGCTGCGACTTCCATTTAGATACTTGCTTTAAATAATCTTATTAACTAATTGTTTTAATGATGTTTAAACTTGATCTGGCGAGCGTAATTCTGTGGCTGCAATACGCTCCGGGCCACGCACTTCTCTCTGCACTGGATGTGCTTCTTTCTGAATAATGCCCTGCTCATTGATTACCCAGCTTAAGGGTCTTCTTTCCCGACCAATTGATTCCTGCAAAAGGATTAAACCCTGCAGGAGAGCTTCTGGCCGGGGCGGACATCCGGAAACATAAACATCCACAGGTAAAAATTTATCTACACCCTGAACTACCGAGTAAATGTCATACATTCCGCCAGAATTGGCGCAGGAACCCATAGAAATTACCCATTTTGGCTCCAGCAATTGATCATAAAGCAGCCTTACAACCGGGGCCATTTTGCGGAATACTGTCCCAGCAATAACAATCATGTCTGCCTGTCTTGGAGTGCCTCGAATTACCTCTGCACCGAATCGTGCTAGGTCATGACGCGCAGTAAAAGCAGTGGCCATCTCCACGTAGCAACAAGATAATCCAAAGTTAAATGGCCAGACTGAGTTCTTCCGCCCCCAGGCCACCATATCCTCTAACTTCGCCATTACTACGTTTTGGCGAATAAAATCATCAACCGCACTTCCACCGGGTCCTGGCGAAGCAGAGTCTTCTACCGATTGTAATTGCCAATTCATAGTTCAAATCCCTTCCTATTAGTTACCCCACCAGGACCTTTAAGTTCTTGTAATTCACGCTTCTGAATACTAGTACGCCAATCCAGCGCGCCGATGCGCCACAGATAGAACAGCGCGACAATTAAGATAAATATAAATACGCTGATTTCGATAAAACCAAGCCAGCCCGCTTCTCTCACCGCGACTGCCCAGGCAAAAAGAAACACGACCTCTAGATCGAAGATGATAAAAAGTATAGCGGTGAGATAAAAATGGACCGAGATTCGAAACTGTGCCGAACCTACAGAAATTATGCCCGATTCAAAAGGCGTGTCCTTGTACTTGCGATTAATGCTCTGGCCTAAGAAAAAAGACAGTCCTAGCATTGTAACGACAACCGCTAGTACGATTGCAGAGTAAAAAAGAAATGGCTTTAATCCATCTAAAAAGCTAGCAGTCTGTTCCAAGCCTACTCCAGTCTCTGAAAGATCACTCAGTCAGCAAAACGTTATTACAGGGAATATATTGGAGCTCACTCGTACGCAAGGCGAAGAACGGATCTGTATTGGTTTTTCGTTCTTAATTTCAGGGGGAATTTGTCCCTTGATGCCGTCTATAAGACTAATAGCATTGGTACTCAGTACCGGGGACTGGATATCACTTCCCATAGAGTTGTTTTGCAACTTATTTTGAAACGTTTCTAGCGCTTTTTTCGCGATGTGTAATGACACATCGAGGCGGCATTTTGAGCGGTTGGAAATGTACACGTATAGATCCTCGATAGCAAGCGTTTTCGCTCTTC
>JBJLER010000011.1:0-13910 GCA_045565735.1 Pseudohongiellaceae bacterium | reverse complement strand
TTAGTTCGAATAAATCAAAAGCGAAAATGTTATCTGCAATCTATGTTGGAAGAGCTGCTGCGATTACTCTTTTTCTTATTTTCCCAATTTCTGTAGCCAGCGTTTTAGTCTTTAGTGCAGCTATGGGTTTTCTCTGGTTGGCAACAGTTCCTCCAACTTCAGCTTTGGTGGCAAAGTTTTTTGGTGTGCGTTATATGGCCTTGTTATATGGTATTGTTTTCTTTAGCCATCAGGTAGGAAGTTTCACTGGCGTATGGCTCGGAGGATGGTTATATGAAAACAGTGGCAGCTATAACGGCGTATGGATAGCAGGAATAATTTTAGGGTTTGTAGCAGCAGGACTACATTGGGTGATAACTGAAAAAGATTACAGCGATCGTTTGCAACCCGCATACTCGTAATAGAAAGTGATTTGGCGGAAGAGGAAGGCGCTTTAAATGCAGCAAAATACTTTCTTTGTTATTTGTTAATACTTCATTTCGTTTTTTTCTTTCTAAGATTCTTGAACAGTTCTTTAGCTATTTTTTTAGCCTCTTTTTTTTCATCAGAGGATTTAACCTTTTTGCTTTTTTTGGTTTTAGCCACTCGGGTTACCTTTATGAAGACTTATTCGGAAATTGGATTGTTCGGTGAATTTACATTATTGACACAAGTTTAATCTCAATTCTATCTCCAGCATTGGTTTCGATGCGTATGTAAAAAAAATCTTCGTCAGAGCGCTGATAACTGAGGCTGCGATGAGCGCCATCACTAACGCCTTCAAACGCTAAAAATCTATCTCCCATTTCAGTTAATTCAAATTTATGAATTTGGGAGTGAGTTGCACTAATATTTTCTGGTTCTAGCGAGTTGTTAAATATTTGCAGGTTTAATTCCAAGCTCCCGTTAATCTCCTTTATATGGATTATTTCAACAAACCTTGTATCTGATTCTTTGGTAGAGCGAACTAAAGCAGTAACGGTCCCAGAGCGAGGAGACAACCATGTTTGCTCTAAGATTCCTCCATCATGCGAACCTTGTCTTTGACCGGTTAACCACTCCAGTTGGGCTACTAATGTCTTAGAAACCTCCCCTCCACTAACACCTCCAGAAAAACCAATAGTCAGAAGAAGAGAAACCAGGGTTATTGCTGTTAGTAGTTTGTTAATATCCTAAATCCTTATTTTTCTACTGTTCTAACCGCTCAGTCACTTCACTTACAACATCTGACTGAAGGAATTTTAGTTTTAACTCTTCACCATCCAAAACCATATAAGCGCTTTCCATCCAATGATAACGAATTAATTCATTCTGTTTAGTTGTAAAGGATCCATTATTGAAATAACTAATATGTGCAGAGTTGTCATCTAGTGAAACTACAAAATTTGATAATTCCCAATTAGTCTCACTAAGTGTCTCAGAAGCCGCATTAATGAAACTGTCGAAAGAATCTAAATTGAAATCATTACCTACTTCAAATATTCTAAAATCAGGAGTAACGATTCTAGATAGCTTTTCTTGGTCATAAACTTGGATATCAAGCAACTCAAAAAAATCATTAAGTTTTTCAATGACCTTTTCATTAGTAATCGAGGATTCGGCAGCATTTACACCTAAAGCTAATACAAATGAAATTACGACTATTGATAGTAATTTCTTCATAACCCAACCCTCACCCTTTAGCAAAAAATTACAGTTCTTAAACGCCTCATAAGACTCAAACACAAAAGGCTTCTCTTCAGTCTCCTGAACCGCCGGACTCTCAGCTAAAACTGCTTATCCCCACTCTGTACTCAACTACTTTAAACCCAATGACGACTGCAAATACCCCGATAAGGATACCCAACAATACGCCGGCATAGTATATGCCATCGAGGCGGATCTAAATATAGCCCCTGGGAGCGTTTCGCCAATCTTAGATGTAGGAAGTTGCTGCGCCTTCCGCCATATTTCCGGTAAGGCTAACAAAGCTTTCCACTGACTTAATAATTACAGTTGCCAGCCCCATACTTAAAGGCTAAATTTTAGAAATTCTAAAAATTCAAATTCTGGAGGGCTAATCATGAATCGCAGAGTATTATCCAAGTTGAGTCTACTCACGTTTAGTGTATTGTTTCTGGTGTACGTGAGTTGGGTCGTTAACTTTGAAGTGAATCTTGGCAGGAATCAGCCGATGGGCGGTAATTCTATTGTTATCGCCACATTTAATGATGAGAACGAGCGCCACGAGCGCGTACTAAGCCTGAGGGAGATTAACGGTGAAAATTACGTTGCTGCTAATCACTGGCCTCGCGCTTGGTATCGTCAAGCTCTAGATAATCCAAATGTAGAAGTTAAAATGGCTAGGCAGGAAGAGTTTTCCCCTTATACCGCTGTACCACTAGAAGGCGCTGAAGATGACTTGCTAAGGGAAGAGTACAGCATCAGCTTTCGTGGCCGTGCTCAAATGGGGTTTCCTCCACGCTATTTTTTGCGGCTTGACCCTCGCTAATATAAGTCGATAGCGTAAGTAGCTAGCCAAGAACGCGTTATAAAAAAATATCTCTCTAAATGGCCGGATGAGGATTAGGCTATTGTGGGGTGGTCTCCTGCATACCGCAAGTTTTGCTACATTTTAGGTGTTTTAGGCGGTTCTATAACTGCTGTAACCCAAAGAATGGAGCAGTAAAAATATGGAGGAAGTTCCTGACTCTTCCTCCACCTTTGCAAGCAATAAAATTTAAAGTGCTACGATGTTTTCGGCCTGAGGTCCTTTCTGACCCTGGGTAACGATAAATTCTACGCGCTGACCTTCAGCGAGTGTTTTGTAACCGGCACTTTCGATTGCGCTGAAATGAGCAAATACATCTGCACCAGATTCGCGCTCGATAAATCCAAAGCCTTTGTTTTCATTGAACCACTTAACGGTTCCTGTAATTTTGTCAGACATAACAATATCCTGTAAAAAAATAGTGACACCAACAGCCAAGAATTGGGCGGTTGGTAAGTTCGTGCTAGAAATTGGACCGTACTTAAAGACTACAGGACGAGGTGTTACAGAGAAGACTTCGAAATGGGTAAATAAATAAAGTGCTTAGTTTCAAGCAGCGAGCACAATACAGGTTCACTATCTCACAGTCAATGCTGTTATTTGATCTTTTCAAAGTTTTTTTGATTCTTGCTGGTTGGTTTCTCGAAGAGCGACAGTTTGTTTGGACTTATAGCAGTGTCATTTAAACTAATCCAATGACTAATTGAATAAATTAGCTTTGTTGAAAAGCTGGCGGAAGAGGCAGGAGTCGAACCCACCAAGCCTGTCATTAACAGACTTCACCGGGTTTGAAATCCGGGCACCCCACCGGGGATGGTACTCTTCCGTCGAGGAGTGTAGCACAACTAATTTTTTAAAAAATAATCTGAAAATCTCGAATCGAGACTCTAGTTTGCCCCATTTAAATCCCAATCATAACGTAGATAACGAATGTGAATATCGTTTTGCTCTAACTGAGACAAACCATTCTCAGTTAGCTCTATTTCGTTAGCATAGCTAGCCAAGAATTCTGAAACTGAATTGACTCCTAACCAACCTTGTTCGAAATCTTCTCGATACCAATCAAAAATTCTCGAGACATACAGTCGTCCTTCTGAGAAATAGTTTCGACTTCTGTCCTGCAGAAACAGCTTTGTGTTTTCTTCTAGCTGCCGCTCCAGTCTATGGCCAACATACGCTTCCGCTCGTAACGCTGGACATCCTATCGCAGCACAATTCACAGCAAAATGGATTCTGGGCTCGTTATAGATTCCCCAACCACGAATCATTCCATGCTCAACATCATCCAGAGAAACATGTTTACCAAACAAATTCACAATGTTTCTGCGCCAGGCTGAAAAAGGAAATAGGCCTATTTGCCGAATGGACCCCAAGTCAGGATATTCAGTAAGGACTAGCTCAACGGTCCAGGCGTTATAAGTATTGATTAGGAATGCGAGCTGTTCGGATTGTTGCCAGTTATCAAAATCGTCGCGCTTAACTTCGGCGATCTGATCAAGATAGATTCGCAATCGATCTCGGTCTGCGAGCATTCCCCCATAGTTTACCTGGGTGGCTTGCCCGCCATCGATTACACGCACATGTTCTTTTAGTAATGCATTCCAGAGAGCATTATCGAAATTTCCATAAGCATTTATTGAACTCAGAGAGACAAAGCACAGACAAAGCAATGGGATTTTCCAATCCCACTTGTTCCGGCAAACCTTTCCTTTCAATGCTACATTCATATCTCTGCCTACTTATGGCCAGGGTATTCAGCACCTTGAAAATACAGTATTCTTGCTGCGTAAACCGCGGAATTACGGCGGCTCATTGGTCTTGATTGTAGATTCTCAAGGAAGATCATCAAGCGAATAATACAAATTGCCGATCATTTCTTATATTTGGTCGCTATAACATTTTGTAATGGGTCATCGATAGCAAATATAACCTGGTTAATCAGAAAAATTCCGCAAATTGGAGAGATTGCATGCAGCATGCAGAGATTACTGGCTGGGGGAAATGTGTACCTCCTGCAGTACTCAGTAACGAAGACCTGACCACGTTCATGGACACGACCGATGAATGGATTGCCACACGGACTGGAATTCAGGAACGACGGATCTGCCATTGCAATTTTTCTGAAATGGCAATAGTAGCTGCTAGCCATGCTCTCGCCGCTGCAGATCTGGATCCCGGAGAGCTGGATCTGATTCTTTTAGGAAGTCTCACTAGCGACAGCGTCTGTCCTAACACAGCCTCTTTAATAGCCGACGCAATAGGCGCAAGAAATGCGGCGGCTATCGATATCAATTCAGCTTGCACCGGTTTTCTTTATGGCCTGCACATTGGCACAAACCTAATTCGCACTGGTGCGCATAAAAAAGTATTGGTAATAGGCGGAGATTTTATCTCCCATTACATGAACTGGAATCGTCGCGAAGTGGCAGTTCTTTTTGGTGATGCTTGCGGAGCTGTGGTTATAGAAGCAACTGATGAAGAGACTGGATTGCTTGCTGCAAATATCGGTTGTGAATCTGACGCGAAGTATGCAATTCAAATAACAAACCTTGGATCAGCTTATTCAAGAATGACTGATGATTTTCTTTATGTAGATTGGAATTTCGAAGGCCAAGAAGTATTTAAGCGCGCAGTAAGAGCTATGGCGCAAGCCTGTGAAAACGTTTTGGAGCAAGAGGGTCTTTCTATTGCGGATGTTGATCTGGTCGTTCCGCACCAGGCTAACAAACGCATCCTAGATGCATTAGCCAAAAAAGTAGGACTAGATGAAGACAGAGTTTTCATCAATGTTCATAAATACGGAAACACCTCAGCGGGAACTATCCCAGTTGCGCTCACTGAGGCGCTTGAAGAGAACAAGATTAAACCAGGCGGACATGTACTGATGGCTTCTTTCGGCGCTGGACTTACCTGGGGAGCAGGATTGGTTAAGTGGTCTAATCGAGTTACACCTATCAAACAATCCAGCGCGGAATTACCTCCTTGCGACAAGACTGCGCTTGAAATCATCGAAGATCAAATTAAGCGCTACGAGGAACGAGCTAAAGCAACTGCTTAGTTTCTATTGCATAATGCTATAAACAATCCCCTCTTTCATTAATTAGAGAGCCATGCTGTCACTCTCCTTTTTATTTTGGTCTACTGTCGTGGCTGCCTTAGTCGCTTTCTGGTGGCAGAGCGACAAGGTCAAGTTGTATGCAATTGGCTACATTGCTCACTATTGCAAATCTCGGAATTTACAACTGTTAGATCAAACCATGGTCCTAAGAGGACTGTGGCCTATCCGTTCTAAAGAAGGCTCAATTCAATTGCGTAGACGCTACCATTTTGAATTTACCTCTACCGGCGAAGTTCGTAACAAAGGAATAATCGAACTGGTTGGTAGAAAAATTCAAGACTTAAAAATTGAAGCTCATATCATGCCCAGCGAACAGGAAGGTAAGCATTAATGGTTTCCATCCCCTAACGACCACCCTCGACGAACGCTGCCTCTGGCCCGCCGAATAATTAGAGCGAAAGGTAGTAAAATGCGATACTTGAATCTACCTACTGTGCTTCCATATCTAGTTATATCAACCGGACAATAGTCGTAATAATCTGCGTTAGCAGCATTTATTCCATATTGCCGAAAGCGGCAGACTGTTTAAATATTATCCAAGAAACGGAGTCGGCCATGACAGACGCTGAAGCCCTGCAAAGCAATAAGACCGAGCCTGCAGGTTTGATAAACACCGCCATTAACATTATTGCTTCTCCTTCCGAGGCCTTTTCTGAATTAGAACAGCGACCTACTAAGTTGTTTCCCATTGCGGTGATATTGATCAGCATGATGCTGGTCATGTTCTGGTACTACACAATAGTAGACTTCGATTGGTTTATTGACGACTCGCTAGCACTAGCAAATTTATCTGAAGACCAAATGGAAGCAGCAAGAGATGGAATGACTTCGATGTCGCAGACTACATTTACTATGTTTGGCGTTCTTGGCGGCCCGGCTGCCTTTTTCGTATTGTGGGTTATTCAGGCAGGCTATTTGAGCTTAATGTCCGCATTAATTGGTGACCGCTTCAAATTTACCAATTGGTTCTCACTATTAGTCTGGACTGCACTGCCTTATCTACTATCAAACGTCGGGATGGCGGTAACCGTAGCGCTCTCTCCAAACGGTCAACTAAGTGCCGCTGACCTCAATCCACTCACGCTTCGAAATTTGGGGATGGAGGTCAACATCGCCTCCCTCGATGCGCTTTTTTTGCAACTCGACTTAACTATTATTTGGGCTATAGCGCTCACGGTTATGGCCTATAAACAGTGGTTAGAATCGAGCTGGATTAAGGCTTGCGGCATAGTGCTTGCACCTTATCTGCTGTTAACGGGGGTTTGGGCTTATTTTGCCCTCACTTAAGCCGAAATATGATAGGGTGAGCGCCCGAAAACTCCCGGTCTTGGGTATTTTGGTCGTTATTAAGTTTACTTATAAGGAATTGGAACAGCAGTCATGAACCTCAAGAAGCTTTTGGTTGTCTTCTTTATAGCAGGAACGGTCATCGCCCTGCCCTTTATTAACCGCGCCGTTTTTGGCACCAATGCCAAAGCAGTAGACATTTCTGTGGTTTCTCAAAGAATCATAAGCCCTTCAATTCTTGCATCTGGATTTCTCGCTCACGAGGAAGAAGTAATGCTGAGCTCAGAAGTGATCGGCAAAGTTGCCGACCTGTTCGTGGAAGAAGGCGATCAAGTTGATACTGGTGATCTCGTCTTGCGCGTAGACGATAAAAATTTTATTGCAGGCTTCGAACAATCTGAAGCCGCAGTCAGAATTAATACTATTGATATCGAACGCCAGGAAGTTCGAATTGCAAATTTAGAAAGGCAGTACGAACGCAGCAAGAGTTTGTACCAACAGGAATTGATTGGAGAAGAAGAGTACGAAACATTACTCAACCAATTGGAATTAGCGCGCATAGATTATCTATCTGCTCAAGAGCGCTTAGCTCAGTCGGAAGCACAACTCGATCAAGTGCTTGATCAGTTAAGTAAGACTCAAATCATTTCTCCCATTGATGGCGTAATTACCAGCCTGGATATCAAAGTTGGTGAAACGGCAATTGCCAGCTCGACGAATATTCCTGGGTCATCGCTAATGACAATTGCCAACCCCGCTAGTATCTACACTGAAGTCTTAGTAGATGAAGCAGATATCGCCAATGTCGAAGTAGGCCAACGGGCAGAAATTGTAGCTATCGCCTACCCCGACCAACCCATGCGGGGTGTCGTGCGATTTATTGCCAATACCGCAAAAATTGCTCAAGGGCGCACTGGACTTAGCTTCGTAGTAAAGATTGATATAACCGACCCAGGTGACGTAGTACTGAGACCTGGCATGTCATGCCGTGCTGAAATTTTTACCAGGCAAGACCAGAGTGTCGCTGCTGTGCCAATCGAAGCAGTAATCTTTGAAGAAGATCGAGCTGAACTTCGCAGTGAGTACTTTGTATTTGTTAATGATGATGGCATTGCACGCAAGACTAAAGTAGATATTGGATTATCTGACGACGAGTATCAGGAATTAACCAGTATTGTGGATAACGACATTGAAATCGTTATCGGTCCAAACCAAGAGTTGCGACATCTTCTCGACGGCGACCGCCTTAATACCAACCTTGTCGAAGAAGACTAAGGGCTTAATTGGTTTATAAGAGGGTCACATGGCTCTAATTCAACTTCAAGGCATTACGAAATACTATGAGATGGGATTCCAGGTAGTTAAAGCCCTGGATGGCATTAACATTGATGTTTTTAGAAACGACTATCTCGCCTTTATAGGGTCTTCAGGTTCCGGTAAGTCCACCATGCTTAATATTCTGGGCTGCTTAGATAAACCTACTAAAGGTCAATATCACCTCAATGGTACAAACGTCGAAAACCTGGACCAAAACGAACTGTCTGAAATTCGGAATAAAGAGATCGGATTCATCTTTCAAAGCTTCAATCTATTACCTCGCGCCAACGCTCTGGGCAATGTCATGCAACCCTTAATCTATCGCAATATTGGTATTAGACAGCGTAAGGAAATAGCCATCGAAGCATTAGAAAGAGTTGGCCTGGCAGACAGAATGGACCACTTGCCCAATCAATTGTCCGGCGGTCAGCGACAAAGAGTTGCGATTGCCCGGGCCCTGGTTACCCATCCATCAATATTATTGGCGGACGAGCCAACCGGTAACCTCGACTCTCGCACCACAATTGAGATCATGCAGCTCTTTGATGAATTGCATGCTGAAGGCCACACACTTATTGTCGTAACTCACGAAGACGAGATCGCTCATCATTGTCATCGCATCATAGAAATGAAGGACGGCAAGATTTTTAATGATAGAGCAGTAGAAAAAGGTACTGCGGAGTTAACCAGCTAATG
This sequence comes from Pseudohongiellaceae bacterium, assembly GCA_045565735.1. GTDB lineage: Bacteria > Pseudomonadota > Gammaproteobacteria > Pseudomonadales > Pseudohongiellaceae > UBA9145. The sequence continues at coordinate 4,983 of JBJLER010000011.1, read as the reverse complement.
TTCTTTGCTCTCTTCGAAAGCTCTCGCTCAGCTCTTATGTCGATTTTCGCTCACCGACTTAGGAGCTTTTTGACGACTCTCGGTATCATTATCGGTGTTGCTTCGGTGATTGCAGTAGTATCTGTTACGCAGGGAATGAGCGCATTCATTGGCGATACTTTCGCATCCTTAGGTACAAACAGTTTAACTATTCAGTCTTATACGCCCTTCGAAGATCAAATGAAGGGTATTCGAGCCCGCTTAACTCCTGAAGACTTAGAACTAATTGAACAACGAGCCGAAGGCATCGCATCTATTACCCCCATCCTCTATGCCAATCGCTCATCACAGGTTAAATACGGTTCCCAAACTGCTTTCAGTCAGATTATGGGAACAACCTATGCCTACCAGGACGTGTCGCAGTCTTACACTCAAGAGGGTCGCTTTCTTGCGCAATCTGATAATACAACCAGACGCCGAATCGCGATTATAGGAGAAGATGTTAGAGAAAATTTAAGCTTGCCAGAAAATCCAATTAATGAATACTTCGAGCTTGGCGGTGAGTGGTTCAAAATTGTCGGCTTATTGGAACCACGTGGCGACATCATGGGAATGAGTCAGGATGATATTGTACTTGTTCCTTACTCCACCATGGTAAGCATTCAAGGTAACCAGGCACGTACTGATATACAGATTCAATTAAGTCTTTCTGAAAGTGCCGAAGTTGAAGATGTAAGCTCTCAGCTAACGAATCTATTGCGCAATGCGCATGATCTTAGCAGTAATGAAGATGACGATTTTCGTATTCAGACTGCAGAACAACTCATGGAAGAGTTTAATCAGATCATCGGAATGGTAACTATTGTTATTGGCGGCATCGTTGGTATTTCTCTGTTAGTTGGTGGCATTGGCATTATGAACATAATGTTGGTTTCCGTTACAGAACGCACCCGTGAAATAGGAATCTGTAAAGCTATCGGTGCAAAGCGTCATCACATTCTCATGCAATTCTTAATTGAGGCTTTATTACTATCTTTATTAGGCGGGATGATCGGGCTAGCGGCAGGATTTGGTTTAGGTACTTTGATCGCCACTTCTATTCCAGGATTTCCTCCGGCAGCCATTCCATTCTGGTCTATCGCGTTGGCTCTTGGCTTTTCCGGATTCGTTGGGGTTCTATTTGGTATCTTGCCTGCAGCAAAAGCTGCTAATCTCGATCCAATCGATGCTCTAAGATACGAATAAATCTTATCTAAGAATAAAATAAAAAATAAAAATAGATGCCTGCCTTTCTTGAATCACAAGACTTCTCCTTCTTGTTTCGGCCGCATCTGGTTGGAACTAAGCCTTTCTTAAATGACTACATTCTCATTTCGTTTCGAGATTTAAGGCCAACTTGAATCGGCAAAAATCAACCTATTCTGAATTGGCAAGATATGGGCCAGTGGCTTGAAAAGCCCTAATTTACTGGCCTGCGGGATTGATTTTTGAGAGCCGGGAGGTTACTGTTTGGAGCTGAGCTTCCCCTATTGCAAAGTCCTCTAATTCGCAAAAAAACTGAAATAATGGGAGTGCCCCAACTGTGAACCCAAAATTATCTCGACGCAGATTTATCAAGGGTGTGATCTATTCCAGTGCCGCAGCGGCATCAGGTGCTGGATACTATTTAGCCTCCGCCCAAACGAATTCCAACGCCGTCGTGGAGCGTTTGCTTTCATTGAATATAAATGGACAAACAAGACTCGTTGACGTATCGCCTTCCGAAACACTCGCCTTCACCTTACGCAATAAACTTGGTTTAACCGGATTAAAAGTTGCGTGTAATCGTGGCGAATGCGGGGCTTGCACAGTGCTATTGGATGATGTGGCCAACTACAGTTGCTCCTTGCTGACGCATACCATTAAAGATAGAGCAATTACAACGATTGAAGGGCTGCGCACTGCCGATGGTCAACTCAGTGCAGTACAACAAGGTTTTGTTGAAGAACTTGCTCCTCAATGTGGCTTTTGCACGCCTGGACAAGTTATGTCGGCTACTGCTTTGTTGATTTCGAATCCAAATCCAACTCGCGAAGATGCAAGACAAGCTTTGGCAGGTAATCTCTGTCGATGTGGTGCTTATGATCATTACTTAAACGGCGTAATGCGCGCCTCGGAGTTGCTGTCATGACATTTATGCATATTGGAAAAGATTTTGTTCCGCCTGATGTCGAAGGCAAAGTAACCGGGGATGCAAAATACGTTGAAGACTTCGCACCTGAAGGCATGGTATATGCGCGACTCTTAACCAGTCCGCTTCCCAGTGGTCGCGTAGTAAGCATCGATGCGTCGGAAGCACTGCGCATGGATGGAGTTCTTGGCATTTTAACTGCTGATGATCTTCCACTTTCAACTGCACCAGATGACCCAGTGCTTGCTTCAGATGATGTTACTTACATCGGGCAACCTATTGTGGCAATCGCCGCTATATCCGACTCCATTGCAGAAAATGCTATCGATCATATAGAAATCGAATTCGAACGACGCTCATTCGTAACGGACCCATTAGAGAGTTTGGTTGAAGGTGGGCCCAATGCCTACCCTGATGGCAATGTCCTAATGCAATCTAACTCACTGGAAGATGAGAACGCCACTATTCGTGGAGGAATCAACACAATTAAATGGCCGTCCGGAGAAGTAGAAAAACTCAGAAACGGACAGGAACCGCAAGGTGTCGAATTTGCCGATGGCTGGACTTATGGAGATTTAGACGCGGCCTTTGCTGAAAGTGAAGTTATCGTCGAAGAGTCTTTTGTTACCGCAGGCACACCACACCATTGTATGGAGCCTCGCAGTAGCATGGCCTATTGGCAAAATGGTAAATGCTATTTCTATGCCTCTACCCAAAGCCAAAGTGCTGTTGTAGAACCTTTAGCCGAACTTTTAGGTATCGAACCTGAAAACGTCTGCATGATTTCTGAAAACACCGGCGGTGGTTTTGGTTCAAAAGGTCGAGTTTACCCAACTATGGCCATTACTGGACGATTTTCACAGTTGCTCAATCGACCAGTGCAATTGCGCATTACAAGGGAAGAAGAATACTACCTTGGTGTTGGTAGACCCGGCATGCAGGGTTGGGTAAAGACCGGAGTGCGCGCCGACGGGACTGTTGCAGCGGTTGATGTGATCATAATTAGTGATGGCGGTCCCACTGGGCGAAATAGCGCTTCTTCTTCGGCACAACATATATCAGTTGTTTATACGCCCACTGCGATGCGCTTGCGCAATATTCCTGTTTTTACCAATACGGCTCCTAGAGGTGCTCAGCGCGGACCCGGACAAAACGAAATGTCTGCTGCCGTCGCACCTATCATGGATATTGCAGCACGGGAGTTAGGCATGGATCGCGCACAGTTCAGAAGAGTGAATGCGCCCCATAGCGAATCACCGGTATACGAACATCAAGGACCTGTCACCAGTGCATTCATGGCAGAAGCCATCGATATGGCAACCGACATGTTTAATTGGACCGAACGTGAAGCTGCGCCACGGCAACGCAATGGCAGCAAGATTCGCGGACTTGGAGTGGGACTTGGTTATCACGCCGCAGGTGGCAATGGATATGACGGACTAGTTCGAATTACGCCTGACGGTCGAATTCATTTGCACAATGGAGTCGGTAATCTAGGTACCTATTCCTACGCTGGCACCGCGCGAGCAGCGGCGGAGGTTCTTAAGTGCCGTTGGGAAAGTTGCGAAATCGTTCGAGGTAGCACCGATCGTCACTTACCTCATGCCTCAACCCAGGGTGGCTCTAATACGATCTTTACCCATACCCGTACGAATTGGGTGGCAGCTGAAGATGCAGTGCGCAAGCTTAAAGAGATTGCCATGGCTGAATTTGGCGGGTCTTTTGATGAATACGATATCGCTGACGAACGCGTGTTTAGAACAGACAATCCCGATCAAGGAATGAGTTATGGTGAAGCCGCAACTAAAGCAATTGAAATGGGCGGTAGTTTTAGTGGTGAAGAATACCCAGAAGACATTCACCCTATTACGCAACGTGCAGTGATAGGAATCGCTGGCACAGGTCTCATCGGCGTCGCCAAAGATAATCTGGAGAAACGAGGAATCGCTCCCGGTTTGATGATCAGTATGGCGGAAGTAGAAATTGATCTAGACACAGGTAAGTACGATGTTATTGATTATGTTGGCATTGCAGATTGCGGCACGATAATTCATCCACAAGGGCTGTCGCAACAAATTAACGGCGGCGCAGTTTGGGGCTTCGGAATGGCAGCAACTGAAAGACATGTCTACGATCCACAAAATGCATTACCGGCAAATGTTGGCTTTCATCAAGCGAAGCTTCCAACAATATTAGATGTACCAATCGAAATGCCGAATGGCGCAGTAGATATTGCCGACCCATATAATCCAGCGGGCGGGCGAGGTGTAGGTGAGCCATCACAAGGAAGCGCAGTGGCTGCTGTTACTTCGGCAATTGCTGATGCGCTAGGTCACTCGTTTAATCGAGTGCCGGTAACGTCAGATATGATCGTAAATTTTGCTAACGATGCAGATCAGGAAGCGAGGTTACTCGCGCTCAACACTTTTTAGTAAATTTTCATCCAAGAGAAAGGCCGGCAATTGCCGGCCTTGTTTCGACAGTGCATTACACTGGGTGCATGTCAAGAAGGCCGCTTCTTCCCCCTTGTAGATTGGTTTTGGCTTCTACTGGCCCGATTAAGAATTCTGGTGGCGGACCACCTCGCCTTCTTCCATGAATATCACATCCTCGGCAATATTGGTGGAAAGGTCTGCGATTCGTTCTAGATAACGCGAGATAGATAGTATGCCCAAAGCGGTCTTACTGATGCCCGGGTCTTGCTGAACCTGAACGTGAAATGCTTCATACATTTGGCGGTTGATGCTGTCTACTTCGTCGTCCATTGCTATAACTTTACGAGCGAGCTCCACGTCCAGACTGACTAAGGCGTTGAGACTTTTCTTGACCATTTC
>JBJLER010000010.1:0-13916 GCA_045565735.1 Pseudohongiellaceae bacterium | reverse complement strand
GCAATTTTAGCGGAGCAAGATTCCGGCCGTGGAGTGATGACTTCGGAGCAACTTATTTTCGCCGTACAGGATGCCAAAGCCCATGGTGAAAAAATTGTTTTTACCAATGGTTGCTTCGACATTATTCATGCAGGCCATGTTGGTTATCTTGCTGAAGCAAAAGAACAAGGTGATCGGCTGATTGTTGCGATCAACGATGATGATTCTGTACGCAGAATTAAAGGATTGGGTCGCCCAATTAATCCGGTTGAAAGACGCATGGCGGTATTAGCTGGATTGGAAGCAGTAGATTGGGTTGTTAGTTTTTCAGAAGACACACCGGAACAACTTTTGCAACAGTTACAACCAGAAGTCTTGGTGAAGGGTGGCGATTACACTCTCGACCAAGTTGTCGGAGGCGAGTACGTCAAATCCTATGGTGGCGAAGTAAAAGCTTTAGAGTTTTTAGATAACTGCTCTACTTCTGCAATTGTTGAAAAGATGAAGGAAGTCGGAGAATAACTCTCGGCAAATAACATTTCGCCCTGTTCAAAGCTTTTAATTAATCCAACGCTTTGATCGCGTGACCGACGTTTGCTTCCAAGTGAGATAGATTAATCGTTCCTACTATAATGCTGGACACACCTGCTTTATTCAGCACGAAATCAAAATTATTTGCCAGGCTATCAGAGCAGTCATTACCACTATTAAGTACTTTTTTGATTAAAACTCCCTTATTGTTTGCTAGGGCATGATCGATAACTGCTTCGTCATCGGTGCTACTTGGATTGTAAGTCACCATAACTACATCGGTGAGATCCACTGCTTTCAAGCCGCCTTCTATGCTTTTTGTAGACATACCAATGGCGCGAATCATACCTTTCTCTTTGAGCTCCGTTAACATTGCTAAACAATCGGTGGAATTAATAATTGTCATATCATTGCCATCGGAATGAACTAACACCAAGTCAAGATAATCAGTATTCAGTTTCAGCAAACTTCGTTCTATGCTCTTGCGTGTGTGTTCTCTCGAAAAATCGAAAAACGATTTGCCGGTAACAAATTCTTCTCCAACCTTGGTACAGATAATCCAGTCTTCGCGATTTTGCAGTAAGCGACCGAGCCGTTGTTCGCTGCTTCCGTACGCCGGAGCGGTATCCAACAGGTTAATACCCAGCCCATTGGCAAGTTCTAGCAGAGCTGAAACTTCATCGTCTGAGGGCAGAGAAAATTCTCGTGGGTATTTCACTACCTTATTGCGGCCAAATTTAACAGTGCCTAGCCCCAGGCAAGAAACGTTAAGACCAGTTTGCCCAAGCGCGCGTTTTTGTAGATACATTGGAGTTTAATCCCAGTAAGCGTTTGCTGTTTCTGCTGTTTTCGCTACGTCAGCAAGCATAGATTGAGCTTCGCCGCTATCAGCAGCGGAAACTGATTTACTTTGCAAGGTATCAAGTACTTTATCGGCCATTGAAGGAGTGAGAGTTAGCTTCGTTGGCCAAGCCACCATGATGTTTGACTCGGTGGCAATAAAGGCATCATCAGGGCGATAGTTGCTATTGATGTTGGCTTCGGCGCGATTTATTACAAAGCTATTCCATTCTCCATTAGAGGTTTCAACCCATGGGAATAATTCTCGGACTAGTTCTTGTACGATTTCTATTTGTTCTTCCTTAGGCTTACCAACACCTTCTTCTGCTAGGCCGCCTCCCATATACCAGACAGTTTGTTCTTGTTCGTCCTGGTGAGAAGTGATTGTTAGTTTTGGAGTGAGACTGAAATCGTCACCAACATAATGGACAAACATTCGTGGCAAGTTTTGGTTTTTCATATAGACCATGTGTAATGGTCGCACTTGAGTGGCAATAGTTTGAATTCCCGTTTGTTCTATTAATGCTGCGTTGCCTTCACCCGCACAAAAGATTATTTGCGCTGCACTAATATCTATTCGAGATTCATCTAATTGAATGCATACAGAGTAGTTTGATGAGTCATTCTTACTAAAACCAATATTGTTCTCATCGATTTGGAAAATTCTCGACCGTACTGGCTCAACTAGTTTTTCCAACAGAGCTGCAGTATCGACAACGAAATCAGGCAATCTATACAAACTACCATCGATATTTATACCACTAAAAAAATCCGGATAGTCATCACGTTCGACCGCTTCAACTCGACCTACCAGGCCCTTACTGCCGAGAAACGTTTTAAGTTTGGAGCGCAGGCTTCCGTCTGACCACATGTAATAGTAGTCACTTAGAATTGGTACACCCTGTAGGTCGACATCTCCAGCCCCAGTCAAACAACGTCGCCATCGTCGTGGCATGCCAGCAATAACATTTGCCGCTCCAGTCAGCGAGCCGCTGAGCGCATATTTCAAGCCGCCATGAATTATTCCCTGCGAGGCGAGTGTTTGACCGCTACCTAATGCTTTAGTTTCTATGAGTAGGGGTTGATAACCTTCAGAATGCAGACGATTGAGTAACCACAGACCTGCTACGCCACCGCCAAAAATGACGATGTCTGTTGAATAGCGTAATGTCATTGGTTACCTTTACGAGTCTGCTTGGTGCTTTGCTGGTTGCATGTGGTAAGTAAATGAAAGTGCCTAGAGTATATCGACATCAATCCTAATTTCCCAACAGCACTAACGGCGAAAACAATATAGTTCAGTAATGATTCGACTTCTCTACAGTCTACTTTTATATCTTGCTGTGCCGTTTATTCTCATGCGACTTTACTTGCGCGGAATGCGTTTGCCCGGTTATCGGCAACGTATTTCCGAACGCTTTGGTCATTTCTATCCGGCGCAAGATTTCGATAACTCGCAAACAATAATTTGGATTCACGCTGTGTCTGTGGGAGAGACTGTAGCCGCTGAACCCCTGGTGAAAGCCATTAAAGAACCTCTCCCAGAGGCGCAGATCTTAATAACCTCCATGACGCCAACTGGTGCGGAAAGAGTAGAGTCGCTGTTTGGTAATTCTGTGTTTCATTCTTATTTGCCTTACGACTTGCCGACGGCTGTTAATCGCTTTCTGAATAGCGTTAATCCTGATCTTCTCATCATTATGGAAACTGAGCTCTGGCCAAACCTGATTCATCAATGTAAACAACGAGGCGTAAAAACATTGCTGGCTAACGCGCGGCTATCTGCAAAGTCAGCAGCGGGTTATTGGCGCTTTTCAGGCACCACTCGATCGATGTTGCAATCTCTCAACGCAATTGCGGCTCAATCAAATGAAGATGCAAATCGTTTAAAAAAATTAGGCGCATATCCCGATTCAATTACGGTTACCGGCAGTTTAAAGTTCAATGTTGAACATCCATCGGTTTCCGAAGATGCCTATTTCTCAGCAATAAAAAAGGCAGGCCGTACAGTTATCATCGCCGCTAGCACCAGAGAAGGCGAAGAACTAAAAGTTTTATCTGCATTTCAACGAATACTTAAAAACATTCCAGAGGTATTGTTTATACTTGCTCCTAGACACCCCGAACGCTTCAATGAGATTGCCGATCTGGCAGTACAAAAAGGATTCAGTAGCGTTCTGCGTTCTGAACAAACTGTTCCAACTGCAGATATCCAACTTATTATCGGTGACAGCATGGGTGAAATGGGCGCCTATTATGCAGTTTCCGATATTGCCTTTGTCGGTGGCAGCTTGGTCGATACTGGTTGTCAAAATGTGTTGGAGCCTGCCGCGCTATCTATCCCAGTTATTGTTGGTCCTTCCCAATTTAACTTTTCCCAGATTTGCAAACAATTAGAAAACGCTGGCGGCTTGCGCACGGTCGCAAACGAAAGTGAATTGGCGAGTGTTCTGACTGAGCTTGTAAAAAATGGAAGGGTGCGAAAGGAGATGGGTCAATTTGCCCGCGGGGTTATCGACTCCAATCAGAAAGCGCTACCCAACTTGATGAAAGTCATTAATAGCTTAATCAGTAACTGAACAAGCTATTCAAATTGTCTGGTGAGGTTTTCAACACCGCTGGGGGTAACCAGGATATTATCCTCAACTCGAATCCCACCACAAGGATAGAGCTCATCTACCAGGTTCCAGTTAATTGACTTGCCTCGTTCCTGGTTCCGCTCCGCTTCCAGTAATAAAGGAATGAAGTAACAGCCCGGTTCAATGGTGAACACCATGCCTTCACTTAACTTGCGAGTGTTGCGTAATGCTGGAGAGTGCTCCGGCGGCGTTCGTGTACTGCCAAGGATGTCCTTTTGATGCCCGCCTACATCGTGAACCTGTATACCAAGTAGGTGGCCAACTCCATGCGGCATGAACAAATGAGACAGTTCTTTTTCCATCATCTCTTCTGCGGAACCATGACAAATATCCAGGTCAATTAACAACTGACCAATTTTGAATAGAGCAGCAAGATGTATTTCTGGGTAGGTAACACCAGGTTTCACCATGCCCACCAATTCCAGCTCAACATTTACCATTCCTTGCAGCAAATCTTTAAAGGTACTGTTAACTTTTTCCTTCACACTAGTGCGTGTTACATCTGATCCATAACCGTTAACACGACAACCCGCATCTATTAGCAAGACTTGGCTGCCTTCACCATTGGTTTTGTTTTTATATTGGTAATGCAGAATCGCTGAATTCTTATCGAGGGCGACTATATTGGTATAAGGGCTTTCGTCCTCCAGCATGCCGCAGGCCTCGAGGTATGCCATGTGTATCTGGTACTCGTTGCCGCCATTGAGAAAACTGTCTCTTGCAGCGTTATGCCCGGTAACAGCCAATTTATTTGCCGCCTTCAACTGTTCTACTTCGTACGCAGTTTTGTACGCTCGTTGATAATTCAGGTAATGATTAAGGTCAGTAGGATTAATGCTCGGCTGATCAACGCCAAGTTTTTGCGCAAGCTCAGCATTCGGACCGAGATAGCCCAGCTTGGCATCGGTTAGATGTCTAGGAATTTCGTCTAAACTGCCAAGGCGGGTAATCTGAAAACTATTACCCCACCAATCAGCGTTAGCAATACTTTGGTCGTGCCAATAATCATCCGGCACGACCTGAAAATAAATCGGCTTCTGCCCCGGGCAGACATAGGCAAACTGATCCGGCCGGTTTACCGGAATCCAATGTAGGTAGTGTCCGTAGGCCTGAAAAGGAATCCTGCGATCATCAGCAAAATAGAATGACTCACTGCCGCTGTGGATCAACAATGCCTCCAATTGTCCACCTTGCTCGCGATGAGCAGATAGTGCTTTGGAATAGTTGTCTACCAGCACATCGATATGTTGTTGAAAGATTACCTGATTCAAAACTGACTCTTATCTCTTATAGCTTGCGTCAGCAAATTATACTGCTGAATTGTGACATTCAAATAGGGGGAAACTGATGATTTATCCAACGTTTTCTTTGATGTTGCTCACCTTTCCAGTTTTATTACTCACCTTGCGGGCGCATGTAAGGTCAGTGCTGAAAGGAGAGGCGGCACTAAACTACCATTCATTGATGGGCGGTAGCGAAGTTCCCGATATTGTTACTAAAACTACTCGACAAGTAGTAAACTTGTTTGAAGTACCTGTGTTGTTTTAGGTGGCAGGGGTGCTCTACTTAAGTCTCGATATCAGTAGCACATCAACTGTTACATTAGCCTGGATATTCGTAGCGGCACGAGTCGTTCATAGTGTAACCCATCTAACTTATAATAACGTTTTGCATCGGGTTGTCGCATTCGGTGTCAGCAACTTAACCGTGCTTGTAATGTGGATATCAATCGTTGCTGCAATTTCTGAATAAGACTATCAATTGTATTCAATACTACTAATACATTAGAGAAAGAATAAAAAGTCTTAAGTCTTACTTATTCTTTTCTACTCTTCATAATTTTCAATCGCCGGGCAGGCACAGAATAGATTTCTATCGCCATACACATTGTCGATACGATTTACAGCAGGCCAATACTTACTGTCCATGGCGCCTCCCATAGGAAAGGCTGCCTGTTCTTTGCTGTAGGGTCGATCCCATTGTTCGTCTACCATGTCATGCATAGTGTGAGGCGCATTTCTTAGCGGGCTATTTTCTGCTTCTATCTCGCCAGCTTCTACCTGAGCAATTTCCAGACGGATCTGAATCATGGCATCGATAAATCGATCCAATTCTTCTTTTGATTCACTCTCAGTAGGTTCGATCATTAATGTGCCTGCCACTGGAAATGACATGGTCGGCGCATGAAATCCGAAATCCATTAAGCGTTTCGCAATATCTTCTTCACTAATTCCCGAAGCCTGTTTTAGTGGTCGCATATCGATAATGCATTCGTGGGCAACCATGCCGCTGGAACCCGTGTACAGTACCGGATAATGAGCAGCTAATTTAACAGCGATGTAATTAGCATTCAGAATCGCAACATGGGTTGCCTTCAATAAACCTGAGTCTCCCATCATGGCGATGTACATCCAGGAGATTGGCAGAATGCCGCAGCTACCCCAGGGCGCGGCGGAAACAGCACTGTTGTTTTCTTCTGGGCCCTGAATTCCGACTACGGAGTGATTGGCGAGATAAGGAGCTAGATGTTTCTGTACGCCGATGGGACCCATGCCAGGCCCACCACCACCGTGAGGAATACAGAATGTTTTATGCAGATTTACATGGCTAACGTCAGCGCCGATTTCGGCTGGATTGGATACTCCGACTTGCGCATTCAGGTTGGCCCCATCCATATAAACCTGGCCGCCATTGTCATGAATAATCTGACAGATTTCTTTTACCGTTACCTCGTATACACCATGAGTGGAAGGATAGGTAATCATTAATGCAGCAAGATCATCTTTGTGTGTTTCGGCTTTTACTTTCAGGTCTGCTAGATCAATGTTGCCGTTTTCATCGCAAGCTACCAATACTACTTTCATACCAATCATCTGCGCACTGGCAGGATTGGTTCCATGGGCTGAACTTGGAATCAAACAGACATTGCGATTTTCTTCGCCCTGGGCTGCCAGATACTTTTTAATTGCCAGTAGTCCAGCGTATTCACCCTGTGCACCGGAATTAGGTTGCATACTAATAGCATCGTAACCGGTGATCTCTGCTAACATGTCTTCCAGCTCGGAAATCATTTGCTGATAACCAATCATTTGTTCCAGTGGCGTAAACGGATGTGGTTTGGAGAATTCTGGCCAGCTGATTGGAATCATTTCCGCTGCCGCATTGAGTTTCATGGTACAGGAACCCAGAGGAATCATTGCGTGGGTCAGAGAAATATCTTTGTTTTCCAGGCGCTTTATATAGCGCATCATTTCAGTTTCGCTATGATAGCGACTGAAAATGGGATGTTGAAGATAATCACTCTGGCGCGCGAGCTCATCTGGGATAACTGGCGCTATTTCACCTTGCGTTATAGCCGAATCGATTGTCGATACGGAAAGTTTCGCACTGTCGTTAGCTAATAATACCTGCCACAGTCTATCGATATCTTTTTCGCTGGTGCATTCATCGAGGCTGATGCTTGCGGTGCCATGCTCTTTAAGTCTGTCCATGCGAAGATTTACACCAGATAATGTGCAGCGTTCAGTTAGTGCTTGTACTTTATCAGCAGGAATATTCACAGTAATCGTGTCGAAGTAATTTTCGTTTGCTATGATCAGACCACTTTGCTCAAGACCTTGTGCAAGAATTGTTGCCAAGCGATGTATGCGGGAAGCAATTTTCTTAATTCCTCGCGGGCCATGATACATGGCATAGAGTGCGGCAATGTTTGCCAGCAATACCTGGGCCGTGCAAATATTACTGTTCGCCTTTTCCCGGCGAATATGTTGTTCCCTCGTTTGCAATGCCATGCGAAACGCTTGCTTCTCGCGGGAATCTACCGATACGCCGATTATGCGTCCCGGTACCGCCCGCTTGTATTCATCTTTAGTAGCAAAATAGGCGGCATGTGGTCCACCATAACCCATGGGAACTCCAAAGCGCTGTGTGGTTCCGGTAACTACGTCGGCGCCCATTTCCCCTGGCGGTTTAAGTAATGCCAGGCTCATCAAATCTGCTGCGACGATTGCAATGGCCTTGTGCTCGTGCAGTTCTGTAATGACATCGGTCAAATCACTGGCATCACCAAGCATAGAAGGATATTGGAATATCGCTCCGAATAATTCCGCACTGTTGATTACATCGACACCACCGATTACCAGTTCCCAGCCAAAACACTCGGCACGAGTTTTAATCACATCGATGGTTTGTGGAAAGCAATGTTCGTGCACGAAGAACTTGTTGGCATTGCGATTCTTGCTGACTCGCTTCGCCAGTGCCATAGCTTCGGCGGCCGCGGTTGCTTCATCCAATAACGAAGCATTAGCCAGACCCATGGCAGTGAGGTCCAGGGTTAGTTGCTGGAAATTAAGCAAACATTCCAATCGTCCCTGGGAAATTTCCGGTTGGTAAGGGGTATAGGCGGTGTACCAGCCTGGATTTTCCAGGACATTACGCAAGATTACATTGGGTGTGTGAGTATCGTAATAGCCTAGTCCTATAAAGGAACGGGATTGTTTATTCTTGCCTGCGATAACTTTTAGTTTTGCCAGCGCATCATTCTCGGTCATTGGATCACCGACCGACATCGGACGCTCTGAAAGGATTGAAGTTGGAACTGTTTTCTCGATTAGTTGTTCTAGGGATTCCAGTCCAAGAGCTTCCAGCATTTCTGCAATTTGTCCATCTCCCGGGCCGATATGACGATCGATAAATGCATCCTGGTACTGCAATGTATCCAGAGTAGGTGCTGAATCATTTTGTGCTGAATTGGTGGGCATGGATGTGGTTTTCGCTGGCGTCTGCATAGATCCTTTCAACTTTACTAATGCTGTAATACAAAAACTAGTACCGGAGTGCCAGAAACATTCCAGTGATCAACTATAAGTATCGGTGTCAGTTTTTACTTTATTCGTTGTCGCAATGGTTGGAATAGGCATGCGCATCCATTAGTTCTTGCAGCTCGGTTTCATCGCCTACTTTCATTTTGAAGAACCAACCATTTTCATAGGGAGACGAATTCACAGTTTCTGGAGCATCTACCAGGGCTTCGTTTACTGCAGTTATTTCTCCTGAAACCGGGCTATAAATATCCGACGCGGCTTTTACCGATTCCACAACCGCAACTTCGTCTTTTGCATTCACTGAGGAACCAGGTTCTGGCAGTTCGACGAATACAATATCGCCTAAGGCATCTTGTGCGTGGTCGCTGATCCCGACACTTGCAGTGCCATCATCATTTATACGAATCCACTCGTGCGTTGATGCATATCTTAGATCGTCAGGAATATCACTCACGCAATGACCCCCTTATTTTATCCCTTCTCAGGCTGAGCATGCGTTGCTCGTCTTTTTTATTCGAATACTTTCTTACCGAAACGCACGAAATTGGGATTAACAATTCGTACCCTCGTTAGTGTGCCACGCAGATCAACTTCGCAGGATTGACTGTTAATTGGGATTCTAGCTAATGCAATTGAATGCTTCAATGTAGGTGAAAAAGAGCCACTGGTAATGATTCCTCCACCCTTATCGGTGACTAATTTTTGACCTTCTCTTAAGACGCCACGACTCTCCAGGACCAGTCCAACTAACTCAGGTAATTTGCCTGCGTCCCGCAATTGTTTGTGAGCTATGAGAGCTGGCTTGCCAATGAATTCGCGGTCCTCTGGTTCATAAGCGATAGTAAATTCCATGTTGGCAGCGAGGGGTGAGGTGGTTTCATCCATATCGTGACCATAGAGATTCATACCTGCTTCCAGCCTCAGAGTATCCCGAGCACCTATACCGATAGGTTTAACCCCTGCCTCCAGCAGTTTATCCCACAACTCAGAGGCATCGCTGTCCGGAAAAATACACTCCACGCCCTTCTCGCCGGTGTAACCAGTTCTTGCAATGAAAAACCGTTCCAGTTCCACACCACGAAAATTCTTCAGCCCTCTAATCTGATTGGCTTGATCTTCTTCAACAACTTCACAAACCTTGTTGATAGATTCTGGTCCATGCACCGCGAGAATTGCTAGTCGCGGTCTTTCCTGAATCGATACAGCGTAACCGTCAGTGTTCTGGATCATCCAGCGCAGATCTTTGGCACGGGTAGCGCAGTTGACTACTAAGCGATAACCAAAGCTCATGCGATAAACGATTAAATCGTCGAGAACGTAGCCATCATGATTGAGCATTGCGCTGTAAAGTGCCCGACCTACCTCATCCAGTTTGGCGACATCGTTGGCTAGTAAATAGCGCAAGTATTTTTCCGCGTCCGTTCCGCCAACATCTACAACGGTCATATGGGAAACGTCGAACACGCCAGCGGCAGTACGAACCTGATTATGTTCTTCGATCAGGGAGCCGTAGTTGATGGGCATATCCCAACCGGCAAAGTCGACGATTTTGGCGCCAGCATCGAGATGTTTTTGATAGAGAGAGGTTTGCTGTCCCAACGATGCCTACTAAGAATCAGAGAATTAGCGAGAGCGCAATACTACCTATTCGCTCCCGCTTTTGACAGCATTTACAAAGTTTGGGTCCAGCTCAGAAGATGCTGTCTTCCGATTCATCCAGGGTTTCTTCCCGAGTGTGTTCGTTAGGGAGGCACAAAAAACTGGAAGCAGGAGTCGCTTCTTGTTTCTTTTACTAAGAATACTAAGAATACTAAGAATACATCTTTTGGTTAGAGATTGGTGGTCGCTTCCAACACGCTATCGAAGTCCGGTCTGGCTCGAAAACCTTGTTCCGCAAACTTGGCGCGAATTACTCCGTCCGGGGTAATGATGAAGATACCTGGGTGCGGAACTCCGTATGCACGGGATCCTGGTTCATAATCTTCATTCAATATCCCCAGGGCATTTACATGAGTAATGTCAGCATCTCTTAGAAGAGTGAATTCAATTCCTTCATCTTCTTCTACTGACTTTAACATTTCCACAGAATCGTATGTCATCGCGGCTATGTTTACGCCCATATCTTCAAACTGATCACTAATTTTGGTCAGCTGCACGAGCTGATCTTTGCAGAATGGTCACCAGTCAAAAGATCGGCTCAGCATAAAGAGCATCCCCTTTTCTCCAACAAGGTCTTTAAAGGTTTGAACTGTACCGTTCTGATCCTGCGCAGAGATTTCAATAAATGAAGAACCAACAGGGAACTCTGGAGCCCAAACATAATCCTGTGAGTTCGCAAAATGAAATGCACTAGCAAAGATCAATGCAATAAACGTCTTACTCAAAAGCGTAATTCGTTGATGGAACAAATGCATAGTTTTTCCTCTTAAAATATTTTTTATAGTAACCCAGACTCACGAATACGCACCGCAAATAATGAAACCCGACTAATGGGTAATTTATTACCAACAAAATCAGATTTGCGATAGCCGAAGATCGGTGAGAGCCGGAAATTAGTCGAGTCCGGACAGGAAGCGCTCACCGCGGGGGAGATAGCTATTATCGCTGTCGAGGGAGAATACGACTGACGAAGAACGCCCTATGATTTCTTCTCGAGGCACAAAGCTATAGGTTCTGCTGTCTGCACTATTATCGCGGTTGTCCCCGAGCACGAAGTATTGATCGTTGGGAACAATATTTGGACCATAGCTGCGGCCGCGCCGATTTAGAAATCCTCTGGACAGTCTTGCCTGATGAGTTTTTTCCGGCAGGTGCTCTTCGATAATGATCGAACTTCCTTCTCGAGAGAGCACTTCATAATCTGCTGCAACGCCATTTATAATCAACGCGTTGTTTTGCATGTAGATGGTATCTCCCGGAATGCCAACAATGCGTTTTACCAAACGCTTATCGGCAACTTTGGAATCGATGATAACTATATCGCCGCGTTTCGGATCAGAAACTTCAGCGAGAGAAATTTCGGTGAAAGGAATCTTCACATCGTAGGCAAGTTTGTTAACCCAAACTTTGTCGCCATCCAAAAGTGTTGGCAGCATGGACGCACCTGAAATTGAACTCAGATCTGCGATAGCGCTCTTGAAGAAAACGATGCAGAACAACAACGCGAAGAACTGCCGGTTTTCTTTCCAGAAGACCTGCATATAACCCCTTATGCGTTTGGGAAGGCTGTGATTCTCTAATTCGTTCAAAAGTATTTCTCTACTAATAGTCTTTAAAATTAGCGGCGCCGATAGCCTCTGTCAATGGACATATTCTTCAATTAGGACGTGTCATGGTCCATTTATTGTCCTCAAATTGGCCTGGTAGGCTCACGGTAGTAATCAAACTCCCAGAAACAAAAATCCCGTTGTTGCCGAAACAACAACGGGGCTTTCTACCGTATGGGAGCTAAGAAATGCTAACAGTGTTAACTATTCCTCTCCAGTTTTTCAACTATGTACTAGCTGAAATAACCGGAGGCTCCCTTAATAGATTGACTATTGATGGGATCACCTCCTTTGATTGCCAGGGTCGCAAAGGATGTTAGGAGGCCCCCCCTGATAAGAACCGCTAACACTAGTCTGTTAGATTTATATAACAGTCCTGAATAAGAGTAAAGTTTCTTAAAGAGAACGAAGAATTCCACGTTCATGTATAACTAGAATGATAAAAAAAATCGTAAAGAAAAGTACAGGACTAGAACAATCATCCCAATGTAAATAACGAAGTGAATGGGACCTTCCAAGAAACTGTGCCAAATTGTCTTAGTTTCCCCTCGCTGTTTACTAATTTCAAACTCTTCTCGAAGGCGTTTGGTTCTTTGTGCTTGGTATTCATCGATCAACTCTCTAGCCCGATCAAATTGATCTTCTCTTTTTGCCCAGATAGCAGGAACTGAAATTCCCCAATAGCCAGCATGGGTTTCGAAATATTCAATAGCATTTTCTTCCAGAAGCTCACGTACTTCTTGAGCTTCATCTTCAGGCACATAACGCATTTTGAATAAAAGCTTTGACATAATTATTTGGCGCTTGGTTGCCTTTTACGTAAGCTTAAGCATACTAATGTATTTATTATTGCGACAGAAATTCTGGAAGGGTTAAGTCATGTATCTGACTAAGGGATTAACAACGTTAGGAACGGTTTTACTAATACTGGGAGCAATCGCGGCAATTAACAATGCTACTGCTGATTCAGCAGTTTGGCAGGTGAATTCTGGATCAAATACAGTTTACCTTGGTGGCACCGTTCATTTATTAAGACCGAGTGACTATCCCTTGCCTGAAGAATACGAACAAGCATATCAAACTTCGAGTGAAATTTATTTTGAAACCGATTTGACCGCGATGGAGGATATGTCAGTACAAAGGCAAATGCTGCTGCAGTTAACTTATCAGGATGATAGAACACTTGAATCCGTTTTGTCCGATGAAGCTTACGGCGCGCTTTCGGAACATGTTGCAATTTCCGGTATGCCAATGATGATGCTAGAAAAATTCAAACCAGGCATGGTGATTAGTACATTGCAGGTACTGGAATTCCAGCGCATTGGATTTACGCCCCAGGGTGTTGATGCCTATTTCAATACCCGTGCAATTAATGATGCAAAAACTCTCGGGCAATTAGAAACAGTCATGGAACAGATTGGATTTCTTGCATCCATGGGTGAAGGCAATGAAAGTGAATTTATCTTAATGTCACTGGGAGATCTGGAGGAAACCGCAGATGTAATTGATGACATGATTGCTGCATGGCGACATGGCGATAATGAGCAAATGGCGGAGCTTTTTGTTAATAAGATGCGAGCAGAGGCGCCAGATCTCTATGATTCGCTATTGCGCCAACGTAACCTCAACTGGGTGACACATATTGAACAAATGTTAAAGGATGGAGATACGGAATTCGTATTAGTAGGCGCTGCTCATCTGGTAGGCAGTGATGGGCTGTTGGATCTGCTCAACGAAAAAGGCTATAGCGTCAAACAACTTTAATCCTCTTAATTTTTTGAACTGCACAAAAAAACAGGGAGATAGTGACCTACCTCCCTGTTTTCTATAGATATTTA
>JBJLER010000009.1:0-13957 GCA_045565735.1 Pseudohongiellaceae bacterium | reverse complement strand
TGGTACCAGCGGGCGGACTCGAACCGCCACGCCCGTGAAGGCAATGGATTTTGAATCCATCGTGTCTACCAATTTCACCACGCTGGCACATTATGCTTATCTTTTGATGGCTCAGACTTTGCTCCCTAAGCTTGAGCGTATAGCCGCGAAACCCTTGAATATGCTGACATTGCTGCAGTTTGCATTATACCAATTGCCTGTTGAGGCGCAATGAAATAGGGCTTTCCAGAGTAAGAGATAATCTGCGCGTCGTACTTTATACCCCCTCCTTATTTATATACGCTTCGCACTTCGATTAAGAGTTATTAACAAATGCATGTAAATGAATTTTCCTATGACCTACCTACCGAGCTAATCGCTGATTATCCATCGGCAAAACGCAGCGAGAGTCGACTACTTTGTCTGGATTCCGTCAATGGAGCTATTTCCCATCAACAATTCCCGGAATTAATGCAATACATTAGATCTGGAGATTTGCTTGTATTCAATGACACTAAAGTCATTCCGGCACGATTTTTCGGTGAAAAAGAATCAGGCGGCAAAATAGAAGTGCTCATAGAACGAGTAATAGGCGGAAACAAATTAAAGACTCAAATTAAAGCCAGTAAATCTCCTAAGCTTGGTACTAAGATATTTTTCTACGAGAAAAACACAGAGAATCCTGTTTCAGAATTAGTCGCAAAGGTTGTAGAACGAGAAGAAGAATTTTTTACTCTGGAATTCGATGCTGACCTAACTTTAAAAAACTCACTCTTTCCTCACGGGCACATTCCTTTGCCGCCTTATATAAAGAGGCATGATGAAGAGATGGACCAAGACCGCTATCAAACCATCTATGCTAAAAACGAAGGAGCAGTGGCTGCTCCCACTGCCGGCCTTCATTTCGATGAGTCATTGTTAGAGCAGATTCGAGATCAAGGTGTTGAAACCGCTTTTTTAACTCTGCATGTGGGAGCAGGAACTTTTCAACCAGTGCGAGTTGAAGATATTAAACAGCATAAAATGCATAAGGAGTTAATTGAGATTGGTACTGAGATTTGCAAACTGGTAAATCAGTGTAAGGCGCGTGGTGGCAGAGTTGTAGCAGTTGGCACAACCAGCGTCCGAAGTTTGGAGGCAGCAGCAAACAACGGTCTGCTCGAGCCTATTTCAAAAGAAACAGATATCTTTATCTACCCAGGTTACAAATTTCAGATTGTCGATGCCTTGATTACCAATTTTCATCTGCCAAAATCTACTCTTTTAATGTTAGTAAGTGCCTTTGCGCCTAAAGAAATGATACTTGGCGCCTATTCAGAGGCGATAGCAGAGCGTTATCGATTTTTTAGCTATGGCGACGCCATGTTTATTTACTAATATTAACTTTGCTCAGATGTGTAAAGCCAAATCAAAACTACTAGTCTGGATCTCTTCATCTTTCCTATCTTTCCCTCATCTTCGACTATAATCTGATATACTTCGCGGCCCTGGATAAGATCGAATCACTTGGGTTTACAGGCTCTAATCAATAAAAGGACTATTCAATAATGAAAGCACCTGTGCGAGTTGCTATTACTGGAGCAGCAGGACAAATCAGCTACTCTCTACTTTTTCGAATTGCTGCTGGGGAAATGTTTGGAAGTGATCAGCCAGTTATTTTGCAGTTATTGGAAATCACACCCGCATTGGAAGCACTGCAGGGTACGGTAATGGAAATTGAAGACTGCGCGTTTCCCTTGATTGCTGGAATAGTGCAGACCGATGATCCAGAAGTTGCGTTCAAAGACGTTGATTATTGTCTCCTTGTTGGGGCACGCCCCCGCGGCCCTGGTATGGAACGTAAAGATTTACTGGAAGCAAATGCCCAGATTTTTTCTACGCAGGGGTCGGCAATAAATATGGTTGCCAGCCGAGACGTCAGGGTTTTGGTTGTAGGAAACCCAGCAAACACTAATGCGTTAATTGCCTATCGTAATGCACCAGATCTAGATCCAAGCCAATTCACTGCCATGACTCGTCTCGATCACAATCGCGCGATTGCCCAGCTGGCGAACAAAACTAGCAAGCACAATACTGACATAGATGGCATGATTATCTGGGGCAATCATTCCGCTACTCAGTATCCGGATATTCATCATTGCACGGTCGATGGAACGAGTGCTTACGATCTCGTTGACCAAGACTGGGTAACTTCTGACTTTATTCCGACCGTTCAACAAAGAGGCGCAGCCATTATTAAAGCACGTGGATTATCCAGCGCGGCATCTGCTGCGAATGCGGCAATCGGACATTTGCGCGACTGGGTCTTGGGCACAGACGGCAAAATCGTCAGTATGGGTATTTGCAGCGATGGGAGTTATGGCATTGAAGAAGGATTAATTTATTCTTTCCCTTGTACCTGTAGCGATGGAAGTTACTCTATAGTTCAGGGATTAAACATAAATGAATTCAGCCAAGGCTTGATGGATAAAACTGAACAAGAACTTAAGGACGAGAGGGATGCTATAGCAAGCTTACTTCCATGACTTGGAAAAGCCATTTGATGTTGCTTTTAAAAGTAGAGTTTAGGCAAGATATGAAAAAACCATAATTTTTTTGCATTAAATCGTTTCTTATGATCCTTCCATCATTCTCCAATCTTCAGCGCAATCAATTTTGGATATTTCAGTTAATAGGCTGGTCCGCCTTAGTTGTCATACTAATATTGCTTAGCACTTTGTTTAACCCACCCACTGCCGGTTACTTCGTTAGTCTTGCATTGACATATGCGGGCAGTGCGTTAATTGCAGCTATCTTAACTTTAGGGTTGAGGCTCATTTACCGCTGGACATGGGAGAGTGGTTTTATAGTTCGCTTCCTCTTGGCTTGGTTTGGATCTCTTTTTACGGCTTACTTATGGCAGTTGGCTCAAATTGATTTGGCTAGTATGTTGCTAGATGTGGCGACTATAGAAGGACGAGTTTTATTTGGAGAGTTCCTTATTTTTAGCTACCCCTTAATGTTATTTTGGAGTGGTTTTTACTTCATCATTAAGTACTACCAGTTATTTCAAATTGAAAAAGAAAAAAGTTTACGTTCTGAAGCGCTTGCTCACGAAGCGCAACTATTAATGTTGCGGTATCAGTTAAACCCACATTTTTTATTTAATACTTTGAATGCTATATCTACTTTAGTGCTCTCCAAAACGACGGAACAAGCAAACGAAATGGTGACAAAACTCAGTAAGTTTCTTCGTTATTCATTGGACCACTCGCCTTTGGATCGAGTAAATCTTGCACATGAATTGGAAACCTCGGGACTTTATCTGGATATTGAAAAAGTACGCTTTGCCGATCGGTTGCGTCTTGAATTTGATATAGAGACTGGAACAGAATCGGCCCTGGTTCCAACTATGATTTTGCAACCCATCATTGAAAATTCCTTCAAGCATGGCATAGCGAAGAATGAGAAAGGAGGCACAATAACCATAAGAGTCCGTAAAAAGGGAAAGTTCCTCACCTTGGAAGTAGCTGATGACGGTCCTGGATTATCGGCAGATGAGCATGAACAGGAATTGTCCCTTTCAAAAGGCGTCGGTATCAGTAATATTAGAAACCGGTTGCAGGTGATTTACGGTAACGATCACGAATTGATGTTTACTAATGTTGAGCCTAGTGGGCTCTCAGTAACTGTAGTAATTCCTTATGACACAGAGTGAAGCAACAGCACTAAAAACAATTATCGTCGACGATGAAGAGTTGGCCCGCCAGGGCTTGTCTATGCGTCTCGAACAATATGACGAAATCGACGTAGTTCAGGAATGTCACAATGGAAAGGAAGCTATAGAAGCAATCATCGAGCATGAACCAGAAATTTTATTTCTAGATATTCAAATGCCTGGTATGACTGGATTTGAAATGATCAAAGAAGTACAGGGCGATGTTATGCCCTTGATTATATTTGTAACAGCCTATGATGCATTTGCTGTTGATGCATTTAAAGTGCATGCAATTGACTATTTATTAAAGCCGGTTGAAGCTGATCGCTTAGCTGAAGCTATAGATCGGGCCAAACAGCATAAAGAGAGGGAATATGCGATTCATGAAAAGCAGAAGCTTCTAGAATTAGCAGTTTCTCTTACCGGAAAATCACCCGCAGCGATAGGTGAGTTGGTAGAAAGTGGCGAGGAAATTGTCGAGCATGCAGATCGTCTTGCCATTAAAGATGGATCTTCAATTACATTTGTTCCAGTTAAAGATATCGATTGGATTGATGCGGCGGGTGATTATATGTGTGTGCATGTTAAGGGCGTAACTCACATCATGCGCACAACGATGAAGGAGTTAGAAGCCAAACTTGATCCCACCATCTTTCAGCGCGTGCATCGCTCAACGATTGTAAACTTGGAAAGGGTGGAAAAAGTTTCTTCCCATATTAATGGTGAATTTCATTTAACGCTAAACTGCGGCTCATCCCTCAAGATGAGCAGATCATACAAGGAAAAAGTAAAACACTTTTTCTAGGTCTTAGTTATATTGAATGTGGTTGAGTGGCAACTCAGTTGAATTCACGACTTCCCGCAACATAAAACTCGAATGCACATCAGACACTCCTTCTATTCGAGTAATTTTGTTTAGTAAGAATTCCTGGTAGTACTCCATGTCTGGTACGACCACTTTTAGCTGATAATCTGCCGACTGTCCCGTAATCAATAAGCACTCAATTACTTCAGGATAACCTTTTACCTTATGTTCGAAGACTTCGAACCGATCCGGGGTATGTCGATCCATGCTAATTTGAATCAGAGCGGTGAGTTTTAAATCTAGTTTGGAGGCATTTAACAGAGTTACTTGGCGATCGATGATGTCGGCGTCTTCCAACTGTTTGACCCGTCGAGCACAGGGAGAGGGAGAGAGGCCAATTTTGTCCGCCAGCTCGAGATTAGTGATCGATCCATTCTTCTGTAGTTCTTGAAGTATGCGCTTATCCAGCTTATCTAGCATGATTTCGCCTTCTGTATTGGTCAGAAAAACTTACCTTATCTAGAAATAGGGTAGAAATAAACAATAAAAACCTAAATATTGAAGAAAATAACTAAAAAAATGCTAATTCATTGGAATATATGTGTAGAATCACTACTGGCTTTCCACTATAGTTCCAAGTCTCGAACTGGCGGCATGGCACCGAGTTAAACAGGCTCAGCCCCGCAACAGCAGCCTTAAAAGGGTTGAAAGAAAGAAAACGAATTCGTAAATAACACAAGGCGCGTACCTAACATCGTTGAAGGGTATGGCCTATGTGTTATGTGCGTTGAGTTAAGGAAACTGGAGTTAGCAAAATGAACGGCCGTTTTGATCATACTAAGTACAACCCTTTTCCGCTGATCGATATCAAAGATCGAACTTGGCCCGAACAGGTAATTACCAAAGCGCCAACCTGGTGCAGCGTTGATTTGCGTGATGGAAATCAGGCTCTGATTGAGCCAATGTCCGTTGTGCAAAAGAAAAAAATGTTTGAGCTCTTGGTTGAGGTTGGATTTAAAGAAATAGAAGTTGGTTTCCCAGCCGCATCACAACCTGACTTTGATTTCGTTCGCAGTCTAATCCAAGAAGATAAAGTGCCTGAAGACGTGACAATTCAGGTGCTAACTCAAGCCAGGCCCGAATTAATTCAACGTACTTTCGAATCCCTTAAAGGCGCTCGTCGAGCCATTCTCCATTTATATAACTCCACTTCAGTAGTACAGCGAGAAAAAGTTTTTAAAACAGATAAAACCGGTATCGTTGAAATTGCCGTTGAAGGAGCGAAGGAAGTTGTTCGCTGTGCTGCACGGCAGCCTGAGACAGAATGGACGTTTCAATACTCTCCCGAGAGTTTTACCGGAACCGAAGTGGATTTTGCCGTAGAAGTTTGCGACGGGGTAAATGAGATCTGGCAACCGACTCCAGAAAACCCAGTAATCCTTAACTTGCCTGCTACTGTAGAAATGGCGACGCCGAATGTGTACGCCGATCAAATCGAATTGTTTGGTCGTCTCATAAAGAATCGCGACTCCGTAATTATTAGCCTTCACACCCATAATGACAGAAGCTGTGCGGTTGGCGCTGCAGAGCTAGCAGTAATGGCAGGTGCGCAGAGAGTCGAAGGAACTTTATTAGGTAATGGTGAACGTACCGGGAACATGGACATCGTGATAATGGCTATGAATCTTTATAGCCAGGGCATTGACCCAGAACTGGATCTTCATGATATGGATCGCATTGTATCGGTAGTTCGTGAGTGTACTCAGATTGATGTGCATCCGCGACAAGCTTGGTCAGGAGATTTGGTATTTACCGCTTTTTCTGGTTCTCATCAGGATGCTATCAAAAAATGTTTAGACATTTATGAAGAGGGCACTCCGTGGGAGATAGCCTATCTTCCAATCGATCCGCGCGATATCGGCCGCACGTACCAAGATGTAATTCGAGTTAATAGTCAATCAGGTAAAGGCGGTGTAGCTTATGTATTGTCTAACAAGTTTGGTTTCGAATTACCCCGCTGGTTGCAAATAGAATTCAGTCGTGTCGTGCAAAAGTCCACTGAGGATTCCGGTGGTGAAATACATCCAGATGAAATTTGGGAATTATTTAATAACCATTACTTGAAGAAAGGAAAAGTTCTCAGTCTTGAAAATTTCACCATCGAAAAACAAGAAGGCCGTGAAACATTTAAAGCACACATTGACTACTTCGGAAAGGAAATTGCAGTTAGCGGCGAAGGTGATGGCGTGTTAGGCGCTTTTGTCGAAGGGCTCAAGTCTGCAATTAATCTAGATTTTGAAATTATGGAATACGGCGAGCATGCCTTGGGACAGGGCGCCGATGCGGAAGCTGTTACTTATATTCAGATTCGCTGCGAAGGTCGTCGTTATAGTGGAGTTGCTATTAGCAAGGACATAATTGCTTCTTCCCTTGACGCTTTCATGGGGGCAGCAAGTCAAATGTTAAATGAGCAGCAAGCAGCTGCTTAGGGCTTGAAAAAAGTTGACTTGATTAGATTGAAGTACGTTACTTGTAGAGACAATCTCCTCCAGATCATTTCCTGCTTGAGCTATGGCATTCGAAGTGGCTAGGCCAGGCAATACTCAAAAAGCATATTCATCCTAATCTCTCCGCGTAGTTCGAATTTCTCCCGCTACTCAAAATAGTTCTTGCTAATATAAATGCGAATCATTATCATTCGCGACAGCATTTTCATGATAAGGCATAAGTCACTGAAAAGAACTAATGCATTTGAGGAGTATTTTAGTGAAAAACCCGAAGTTTCAACGATTACCGCTTGTTCAGGCAATTATTTTTGCCACTACTTTTACACAAGTAGGCTTTGCACAAGAAAATACTGAACAATTCGAAACCATAACAATCGTTGGTAGCGAAGAAGCCGCGCGAAATGTGGCTGGTACTGCTACCGTAATTACTTCTGAAGAACTAGAAGTCTATGAATACACAGATATTCATAAGATTCTTGCTTCGGTGCCAGGTGTTAATTTTAGACCTGAGGAAGGCTATGGATTGAGACCTAATGTCAGCATCAGGGGTACTTATGCTGATAGGTCTGGGAAAATAACGCTTATGGAGGACGGAGTACTTATTGCTCCTGGTCCTTACTCTTCTTCTTCAGCTTATTATTTTCCTACTGTTGGACGACTCGCTGGGGTAGAAGTCTTGAAAGGTGCTGCAGCTATCACCCAAGGGCCTTACACCATTGGTGGCGCTATAAATTTGTTAAGCACTCCTATCCCAGAAGAACAATCTGGGTTTTTTAATCAGGAGTTTGGGCAAGACGGAGCTCAGAGAACTCATGCGACCTATGGAAACTCTTCAGAGAATTTTGGGTTTTTATTAGAAGCACATCTCTGGGAGAGCGATGGTTTCGACACCATACAAGATGAATCCGGAGACACTGGATTCGACAAAGAAGATTATGTTGCTAAATTCCGTTTGAATAGCGATCGAGATGCGGCTATTTATCAAGAGTTAAATTTCAAATATCAATGGTCTGATGAAAGTTCAGACCAAACCTATGTCGGTCTAGCAGACGCTTCTTTCAAGAGAGACCCGCATGAAAGATATGGTTTAAGTAAATATGACAACATGGACAATGAGCATGAGACACTCTCGATAAATTACGGTGTTGACATTGGTCAATTTGAATTTGATGCGACGTATTACCAAAATGATTTTGCTCGAGATTGGTTTAAAGTAGATAAGATAGACAACAAAAAAGTCTATGGGTTAGGGAATGGCATCAATAACATTATTGGCGCTGCAAACGGCGGTAGTTTAGCAGCTCTAGCGATATTGAATGGGGATAATGATACGCCTGTAGAAGTGAAACTAAAGCACAATAACCGTGAGTATGAATCTGATGGCTTGGATTTACGGCTCAACTGGAGTAATGATATCCACTCGGTAACCGTCGGCTATAGGGACACAGAGGATAGCGAAGACAGATTCCAACACTATGAATACTCCCAATGGTCCGGCGGTAAAATGGGCGCCTTAACTGTTGGCCCACCGCCGGGATATTCTTCAAACAACAGGCTTACCGAGGCAGATGCGGAGGCCTTTTATATACAAGATGTAATAACTTTAGAAAATCTCACCCTTAATATCGGCTATCGTTCTGAAGATTGGTCGATCACTCAAGAACGTTATGTTGATTCTGCGCGAAGTGCTATTAATACTGAAAAGGGTTACCCCAAAACATTAGCTAGTGATGATGCAAGCTTGTTCGGCTTAGGGGCTGTGTATGATATTAGCGACGAAATTTCTTTGTACGCTGGATTCAACGAAGGATTCACGCCGACTTCAGGTGGCGCCGATCCTGAAGAAGCTGAAAATACTGAAGTAGGTGTGCGCTATTCTAGTGGTGCGACTTACATAGACGTTGGTTATTTTGCGACTGACTATGAAAATATGTTCGGAAGCTGCACTGCTTCAGGCGGAGCCGTTGGAGATTGTGAGATTGGAGATTCTTTTAATGCGGGTGAGGCTGACATCAGCGGGTTTGAGATTTTAGGCCAACATGTATTTGAATCCGGCGATCTCACTTTCCCAGTGTCATTGAGCTATACAGCAACTGATGCAGAATTTCGTAATACATTTAGCAGTTCCTTCTGGGGTAATGTAACTTCTGGTGATGATATTCCTGACCTTCCAGACTCGCAGCTTGCATTAAGTGTTGGTGTTAATTCGGGCAATGGTTGGTCTGGCAATCTAACTTTCTACTCCTTCGGTGACACCTGCTCTGTAGCAAGTTGTGCGGCAGGGACCAAAATAGATAGTCACTCAGAAGTAGATATTGTGGTGCGACGAGAAATCGGTGAAAACATAGATGCGTATTTAACTGTTATGAACGTAACAGATGAAGAGGATATTGTAGCCAGGGCTCCAAAAAATGGAGCAAGAGCACAATTTCCAAGAGCAGCTTTAGTGGGCATTCGATGGAGATTCTAATCGATAATACATAGATCCAATATCAAATGCTTACCAACCTGGCACATGCGTTCGTTTAAGCTTAGATGTGAGGTTTTAGCATAAGTGACTAATCTATCGCTTAATTACTCGTTAAACCCTTTGAATTGTCGCGTATAAATAGATTGGCGGTGACTTTCGTTTAGTCTTTTTATCGGAATAATCGCCCGATATTCCAATTCGCAATTTCCGTGGCTTCGTTAATGCTTGCCGCTATTACTAATGAATCCGATATATTCATTGGTAGTTCTATTTTGAATTTATATTCGTTATTTGTGTCGAATCTTTCTTTGCTAATAGCAATAATTTTTTCGTTATTTATTTTAAGCTCTATATCTGTTGGTTCTTCAATCCAAATTCTGGCTTGACTGATTTGGCCGGCTCGCAATGCGCCTCGAGTATCAAAATGGATATCCATTTCATTCAGTTTGCGTCGGCCGTGGTCAGTCCATCCGACGAGTGTGAAACCGTAAACTAATGACATTACAAATGATACTAACACCAGTGCAGCATTGACCCAGCGCCAGCCGCCCATCGATCTCCACCATTTGATTAATGCATTCATCATATTGCGTTGTTTCTTTCAATTTCGGTGTTTATTTTTTTTGAATCTAGAGATTCTTCGCCGATTACTTTGCGTAAGCGTTTGGTGTAAATAATAACACCGGTGATTGCGAGTCCAGACATAATTACGCCTAAAATAAACCATATTATTTTTGTTATAAATCCGCCGAAATATCCAAAATGTAACGGATCTGAAGCTTCGCTAACGCGGGTATATGGATCTAGATCTTCCCCCTGATATTTCCCAATTGCATCAAGGCTAGTTGGGTCTATATACACTGTATTCGCGCGTGGCCGCACTAATGCAGCTGTGTGATCGCCCCTTATCAGAATCGTCCCTCGTGTTGAGCCGGGAAACAGGATGTTTCGAATTTCTAAGCCTGGCATTGCTTCGCGCGCATTAAATATAGCTTGATCCAGGGAATCTCCATTGAACGAAGGTGGTAGCACACTTTCTCGCTCAATGACTTCTAAAGTAGGTGAGGGAAAGGGTGGAGCGCGTCCTCCAAGCTCTTCGATAAAATAAAAGACACTGGTTAAGGCGATTAAGGCCACAAACCAGCTTGTCCATAATCCTGCAAGTCGATGCAAGTCTCCCACCCAAATTCGCGTTTCGCGTTTAAATCTAGGCCAGCGGAAAAATCCACGCCAGAATTTCTTGTATACAACAAAACCAGCAATCAGAGAGATTAATAATGAAAATCCCATCACAGTCACGATTGGAATGCCTATATTGTTAGGCAGCATTAGATGGCGATGAATCTGACGAAAAAAGCGCTGTAGGTTATACCAATTGGTGGTGCCAATATAAAACCCATTAACCGGTTCCAACCAGATGCGAATCGATTCATTCCAGCGAGTTTGCCCGCTTGCCTGTAATGCAAACCAGGGGTCTTGTTGACGTGAAATTCCCGAAATATTGGCGCGAGGAAATTCTCTTCTTGCCGAATCGTATGCTGCGCCCCAAGAAACTTGATCGTGTTCGATCCATTCATCGGCGCGCATCTCCGGATTGAGTAGCCAATCAATTTCGTAACTAAATACTGCTATTGTTCCAGTGATAAGCAAAAAGCTCATGAACAGAGAAAACTTCAATCCAATCCAGGAGTGAATAGTAAACCAGATTCTGTCTCGTGATTGTTTGCTCAAAACTAACTTGCTTTTCTTTTTATTAGGCCAAAAGCGCTTAGTTTCCGAATTGCGTCTTCAGCTTTTACCGGTTCTAATTCTTTAAAATCTGCGATTGAAATCGGCTCACCAGAAAGTGCTTTCTTTAATCCAGAATAAGCTTCTACATCAAAGTGAACATTACCACCGCCACAGACAATGATTGCTTCTTTTTCATCTTTTTTTAACAATGCCTGCGAGTTTGGTCTGCGAATAAATGAATCAGAACTTTTAATGGCCTTAGATGCTTCTAGAATACCGCCACGCAAGTCTGGTTTTCTTAAACGAATAAAACTCTCCTTAAAAAATTCGAAGATCTCATCGAAGTTTGCTTCTATTTTGAACTCATCAATCAGTTCGTTGAAGGTTTGTTCCGCTTTTAGCATGTCAAAATCCTCTCGTGCGAAACCGGGAGGAATTGAACGCCTAAATTTAGGATTTCGTAATGCAACTTCAGACATTGCCTCGAGCATTAGGTCTGCCCATTTTTTCACTATTAGTCCGACAGTGATATGCAGGGAAGTTTCATCGGCGTGACTTTCTGCGTCGTGCATCAGTCCTCGTGGGATATAAATGCAATCTCCAGCCTTCAAAGTAATCTCTTTTTCGATTTCGCCTGCATCGTACTCGCCAGACTTGAATTTTTCACCCCTATAAGGATTTTCAATTGGTTTTTGATATAGACGCCATTGCTTTTCACCAGCGATTTGCAGAATGAAGACATCGTGATCATCATAGTGCGTCTTGAACCCTTGGCTATTCGGTGGTGTTAAATAGATATTGGTCTGCACATGGGAGCTGAATAAGGTCTCTAGAGCGCGACTGAAATTCGCTAGAGTTTCATCTGCAAGATGAAGTTGATTGAGAATAATTGTCGCGCCTTGTTGGTAGTGCCGCATGACAGCGCCACGATCGATGCTTCCGTTCTTAAATGTAAAGTAAGAGCGATTAATATCAGGCTCTTTGCGAGCCAAATCTAATGACGCAGGTGGTAGCTCGCTACTTGCAATAATTTCATCGACTCTTTTTATCGACAGTAGCTCTGCGAAATGATTTGGATTGTTATGAGCGCAAATGAGTGCTTCCTGCTCATAGTGTTGAGCAAAAAATACTTCGTTCGAAACTGAGTCAATTAAATAGGAGAGGGGATCGGCAGTCCAACTCGGTTCCTTCATGCGATAACATCCAATGGTTATCTTCTAGCGTTATTGTCCGTGCCTTCGCCGCCAGATTGATCACTTCTACTGCTATCGGAATCACTAGCGCTGCGACCAGACTGATCGCTTGAGTCGGAATCGGTTGTGCTAGTTTGTTGATCTGAATCGCTGGCACTGTTAGCACGGCCTGATTGATCGCTTGAGTCGGAATCGGTTGTGCTAGTTTGTTGATCTGAATCGCTGGCACTGTTAGCACGGCCCGATTGATCGCCGTTATCGGCTCCTCCACCGGTCGATTGATCACTGCATGATACTAAACCAAGAAAAGAAAAGGAGGCGGCCACTCCCACTACTATTTCGAGAAAAGACCTTCTGGTTACTGGCTTCTTTTTCATGATGATAAATCCAATGCGACTGCAGAATCTAATAATAACTGACCAAGCTCAGCGCCTGGATAAGAATGATTCTCATTCTTATCCATTGCCTGCAGAAATGCAAGCGATTTATCCTTTAAGGTGCCGAATTATAGGCTGTTCAGCTGATTTCAACTGCTTTGAGTATTTTTGATTAAGATTAGAACTCATTAATTTCTGCGGTTGGCCCAATCTGTCCACTGTAGTTAAAGAAACTTAGATTTAGTATCCCAGTGTCTCTATTTTTAGATCCAATTTCGTCAAATCATAGCCAAAGAATCAATTTGCTTTTTACGCTTTTCCTTACGAATAAATCCAGGTTAATTGCTTAACCCAAACTTTATTCCATTTCCTTGCGACTAAGTATTCAAAACCAGTATTCTGGTGCTTATCAGCTACTTACTCGACCGGTATATTTAGGAAGGTAAGTGAATTAAGCGCAGGACAGGATCATGAGTCTGATCGATGAAGACGAAGCGTTAATTGCTGCAGCTCTTAATGGGTCGGCTTATGCATGGGAAAAGCTGGTTAAGCGCTACGAGAGCAAGATCTATAACCATGGCCTTCGTTTGATGGGAAATAGCACCGATGCCATGGATCTAATGCAGGAAGTTTTTCTCGGGGTGTACCGCAATCTGCATCGGTTTCGCGGAGACGCGAAATTTAGTAGTTGGATCTTCCGCATTGCATATAACAAGGCCGTTGATCTAAGCAGAAGAAAACGATTGCTTTCTTCTCATACTCGGATCGGTGAACAAGAAGAAACGGATGTTCTCGAATCGCTTCCAGGGGCGTCGAGTTTTGAGCCTGAAAAAATGGTGGGTGACCAGGAGCAGAACCAGCAAATTATTGCAATGCTTGGAAAGCTGCCTATTGAGCAGAGATTGATTGTTGAACTTAAGCTTTTTCAAGCAAAAACATTCCAAGAGATTGCAGAGTTGCAAGACATTTCGGAAAACACAGCCAAGACCCGTTTTTATGCGGCACTTAAGAAACTGAAAGTCGTTTCGGAGGAAAACCATGTCCTGTCCTAAGACCGAACATTTACTCCAGGAATATTTTACAGATGACCTGGCACCTTTAATCAAAGAAGAAATTGAAAATCACCTGAATTTCTGTGATCACTGTAGAGAAGAACTTGAAGGGCTCATATTAGCCCAGAGTAGCCTGAATCAATGGC
>JBJLER010000008.1:0-14008 GCA_045565735.1 Pseudohongiellaceae bacterium | reverse complement strand
GTATTCAGACTCACCTTTTGATTTCCATAAAGTGGCTTCGTCGGCGCCTGTACCAGCTTTGCGAGTTAGTACTTCAACTTCGTCGGCGACGATAAAAGCCGAATAAAAGCCAACACCGAATTTACCAATTAGTTGTGAATCCTTTTGCTGATCTCCAGTTAAAGACTCAAGAAACTGAGCAGTACCAGATTTTGCGATAGTTCCCAGATTAGAAATAACTTCTTCGCGAGACATACCGATACCATTGTCTGATATTGTTATAATTTTCTTTTTCTCGTTAAAATCGATCTGCACATTTAACTCAGAATCTTCTTCGTATAGATCTGATTTAGACAACGCCTCAAAACGCAATTTATCAGCTGCGTCTGAAGCATTGGATATCAGTTCCCGCAGAAATATCTCTTTATTGCTATAAAGAGAATGAATCATTAAGTGCAATAGTTGTTTCGCTTCGGTTTCAAAGCCAAGGGTTTCTGAACCCGCACTGACAGTCATTTCTATATCTCCGCATTTCAATTGAAAAAAAAGCCTGACCAGAATATGGTCAGGCTTTTTTATTGGGCCATTTACCGGAATTTCAAGCGCTTAGCGCTAGATTTTCCTTCAAATTTAATCGATTAAAGAAGGATACGGTCGATAGAAGTCGATCGCGTCAGCCTTTCTTTCCTCGATGATATTAAAACGCTCCTGAGTGCTGCTAATGAAACCGATGTAGTCGTTAGCACTCCTGCTCTCATTCTCATCACCAGCGTCTGCAGAATCTCGCGCTGCTTCTAGAGCACCGTCAAAGTCGTCCAATTCTATTAAAGAGCGCGAGAGAAAAAGCAGAGTATCAGAACGATTACTTAAATTGCCTTTATCGATTGCCATTTGAAAAGCATCCGCTGCTTCTTGGTAATTATGGAGCACATAATGTATGTAGCCGTAGGTGTCGTATCCATCTCCAGATTCGGATAGTTCAGCAACTTGGCGTGCAGGCTCCAAAGCATTTTCGAAGTCAGAGCCGATCAAATACATCTGGAGTAAGCTAGTCAGATTTTCCTCGGTATTCTCAATAATATTTTGCCCCAGACCATCTACTAGAATCTTGGTTCCACTAAGAGGAACATCTATCCCGCCCATAGACTGCCCCAGATTAAGGTAACGATTTTCATCGTCCACCATGCCTTTAAGGTAAGCTAAATTAAGGGAACGGATGCGTCGTTCTTCGTCATCGACACTTGCATAGACTGCGCTGAGATTCATCCAGTCGATCTGATCGTCAAACAGTAGGACCATAGTTTTAGTAAGATCTAAAGCGCTCTCAAAATCCTCTAACTGAAAATAGAGGCCATTGAGATATGCGTAATCATCTCTGTCCAATACTTCACCTCGGTCCAACAACATTTCCATGTAACTGACCCAGTAAGGCATTGCCTCTGCGAGTTCATCTACCTGGTAGTGAGCATAAGACAGGCCACGGTAAACGATGTCGTCTTCTTCTAAAGATACACCACGCCACAAGCCATAGTACCGGATCGAATCGCGCCAGCGTTCTTCAGCAGCGGTTAATTGTCCAAGTGATTTCAAAGTTCTTAAGCGCGTATCCTCACGCAGTTCTTCAATGGTGAGTAATTCTTCGAAGGTACCGATTGCTTCAGGGTAATTCTCAAGAGTTAACCAATAGTTAGTGTAGAAATTGAGAAGTGTCTGCTTTTCAAAATCATTCATGCGATTCCAGCGACGCTCTCGCAGCTCATCTAACTCTTCTTTAGCAGCGGGTAAATCCGGCTCATCATCTTCATCTTCAGGGGTCATAAGTTCCTGAATTGAACTAATCGCACGCATAACCTGTGGACCCAAAGTTCCAGAAGTACGTGCTGTAGGCGGCGCTCGCTGTTCCTCTCCCGCTAATACAACCTGCGACGATAATGAAGGTATTGCTAGCGCGGCAATAAGTAAACTGAGCTTGAGTTTATCTGCTACTCTCATCCTTAATCCTCAAGTTGATAGCGAAACAAATACTGTACGCCTGAAACTTCCACACCCTGGCCATCAACAACTCGTGGCTGAAACTTAAATCG
The DNA here is from genome assembly GCA_045565735.1 of Pseudohongiellaceae bacterium. GTDB lineage: Bacteria > Pseudomonadota > Gammaproteobacteria > Pseudomonadales > Pseudohongiellaceae > UBA9145. The sequence continues at coordinate 11,945 of JBJLER010000008.1, read as the reverse complement.
CGCTGCGGCCCGAACCGAAGATCGATCGAATATATTCGGTGGTTCTGCATCTACAACAGCAATTGTATCTTCAATTACGTTGCCTAAACCGTCCACGGTAAAACTAACCAGGCACCAACCTTGAATGCCACGCTGGGCAGCTCGTGTCGGATATTGAGGAGCAATTGCTACAAGAGGTAGATAATCACCATCGGTGGCGGAAATTGACGCATTGGACAGTTCTAATCCTGTGTCTATTTCTATTGATGCTCTTTCAATATTTAGAGAAGGCCCTGAGTCCAGAGTTTGCTCCCTGTCCTGGATATCTGGTTGTTCTTGTTGCAACTCTTCAATTGGTTCTGGTTTATCAATTTCTTCGATAACCTCTAATTCGATATCCGGCATGGTGGCATCCACAATCTTAACCACCGACACTCTTTCGTCGAATGCCTCACCTGTAGCAATTAGAAATTGCATGAAATAGAAAAGACTAAGAGTAATGCCGGCAGCCATTCCCATTGAAATAACCCATCTGACAAAGATCATCTAGTTAAGCCTCCGCTGAAATGCTGACGTCTTCAATGTTTGCATCACGTGCTGCTTCAAGTATTAGCATCACTTGTTCGTTATCTGCATTCTGATCTGCTTGGATGATTATTGCTGAGTTCGGCGCGTCAGCCAAGCGTAATTCGAAGCGAGAACGGATGAATCGAGGATCAATTTGGTCACCGTCAATCCAGATATCGCCTGAAGGTCCTATCGCAATAAGGATCAAGTCTCCGGAGGTATCTTCGACAGTAGACGCTTCAGGTTTAATAACTTCGATTCCTGCTTCTGTGACAAAAACAGACGTCACGATAAAAAAGATAAGTAAAATGAAGACCACATCGAGCATTGGAGTAAGATCAATTTCACCTGCTTCCTCTTGTGCCTTCTTTTTCATTAATCCTGATTTCATTATTTTTAGCCTTTAATACTGGTCGGAAAAACTTCTTCCTGGGAAATCGGCAAGTGGTCTTCGAGTAACTCTAAATCGCGATCTACTTTTCCTTTTAGATAATTAAACGCAAAGATCCCCGAAATTGCACCTACCATTCCAGCCATAGTCGGAATCGTTGCCTTCGATACCCCTCCAGCCATGGACTTAGCATCGCCACCACCACTCACAGCCATAACGAAGAACACTTCGATCATGCCGGTTACGGTGCCAATTAGTCCGAGCAAAGGACAAATTGTGACTAATACTTCAATGATTGGGAGCGTATTTCGGACATCTAATGAAATTTTGGAAATCATCATGGTACGAATCTGATGAGCGCTCCATGACTGAGTGTCGCTGCGCGCATTCCAGGCTGCTAAAGTATTTTTCACATTTGTCTTATGTGTGGTGTTTAAGTACCAGATACGCTCGAATACCAGTGACCACTTAACTAGCAGTAAGCCGGCTATTACCGTAAGGACTGGCCCGCCCCTTTGCATGAAGGTGCTTACCGCATCTAGTACATCTAATAAGGCAAAGTACATGTCATTCCCCTCTGGAATTAAGCTTGGTTATTGGCCAGCCGCTCTGCCTTTTGGGCAATCATACCGGTCGCCTGCTCTTCCAGAATGTGAATGATGTTGTCACTTCGACTCTTCACTACTGTGTGCATAAAGATAGTTGGGATCGCAACAACAATACCCAATACCGTTGTCATCAGGGCTTGCGAAATACCACCCGCCATAATGGTTGGGTCCCCAGCACCATATACCGTGATTTGTTGGAACACTTGAATCATACCGGTAACAGTACCTAAGAGTCCGCCTAGTGGCGCGATCGTGGCGATCATCTTTATCAGTGTGAGCATACTTTCCAGTGCAGGGGTTTCCTGCAGAATAGCTTCGCCTAACTTCAATTCCAAAGTTTCGGTATCGGCAGATGGATTCGCTTCCGCAACCATTAGAACTCGACCTAGTGGATTGTTTTTGGTTGGCTTATCACGTTTGAGCTGCCCTCTTACCTTGATAGAAGTTAGTGAAAGCATTAGTAAGCGCAGGAATGCAATTAGAATACCGACGATACCAACGCCGATAATGATGAAACCTATTACACCTGAATTGTTTCGTACCTGCTCTTCTACAGTCGGGAAGTTAACAAGATTAGCCATTACCTGACCACCTACGCCTCCGGTAGGATCGATACCAACTCTAGTGAAACCATCCGAAGCTCCTTGCAGCGAAGAAGCGGTTGCCATGATAGAAGCATCTGGCTGACGAGGTAGAACCTGCAGATGTCCTATGTCGCCGGTGTAGCTAAGATACTCGCCTTCAGAAACAGCTTGGAATGCACCGATACGAACTATACTGCGGTTAGCAGTATCGCCATTAGGCAATGTCACGTCTGAATTAAAGGAAACTACTTGACCAGATTCTGTTAACTCCTGATGCATAAAGAACCAGAAACGCTCCATCTCATCGACATTTAGCTGTTCGATGGTAGAACCAGCGCGTTCGATAATTTCTTCTAGTTGCAAGGAGCGACCAGTATATTGAGCACTAATCAAAGAATTCTCAAAGTTACTTAAGAAGTCACCGGCAACACCTTGCAAGGTGCCGAATAATTCGTTTAATGCACCCCGACGGTCGCGGAGAATTTCTCGCTTGTCTGCGATGATGATTTCATTTGCTTCGAACTGATCAGACAACTCAACCTGAGTCTGCTCTTCTGCTGTGATCCTTTGGTTAGTGGTATCTAGTATCTCTTGCTGGCGCGTAGCATTTGACTCAAAATCCGACAACCGCGCCTGATACTCCTCAGACTCCGCAACGCGGTCTTGTTCCACTAAATCTAAGAGATTAGACAATGATGTTGCTTGGGCTGCAATCTGCCCGGAAGCGAAGGCAAATACTGCTGCCGTCAAAAAGCTTGTAAATTTAGTTGATTTTTTCATTGTGCTGTCTCCGGAGCTAGTACTGGCAACTCAATAATGCGTGGAGCATCTAATTGTGATGCGACGCGTATTGCGCCTTGCACCTGAGTCCTATACTCAGCAGGATCCAATGCTAGCCATTGTCTTCCTCTATTGTCCCACGCTCCAGTCTCTTGACGGTCTGTGGTTTGATAGAGCAAAGCAACACGTCCGATACGCGCAATGTTTACATCGCGGTCTGCACCATTGATGTTAATGGTCTCTGGGTAGGTTTCAATTGTTCGGCCATAAGAGGTTTCGGTTTGATACATCACCAAGACCTGACGAAATTTTTCTGCGATAGACACATCAGGATTATCAATCGCATCTCTAGCAAATTGTAATCGTGCCCCTCTCTCATCAACGTGGAATGGGTAATCCAGTTCGATAAATTGCTCAAGGCTGGAAAGCATTTTTTCCATGAGCAATGGAATGCCCTGAGTTACTTCCTGAACACTTGCAATCGATTCATCAAGGGTCGCTATTTGATCTTCCTGAATCGAGATCTGCTTGCGGTAACCTGCATTTAGCACTAGCAGTGATTCAAGGTTGTCATTTGCACGCTTGAATTCTTCAAATGCAGAGCTCGCATCATTCTGAAGTCTGGTAATTTCTTCTTGCACAGCGGCAGAATTTTCGTATTTCTGTGCTACTACATCCATTGCTTGGTCAATAACGTCACTATTGACCAGTATTTCAGCAGCTTGTGCAACTCCCAAGAAGCACGACATAAGCAATGCCAGAGTAGACATGCCCATCCGGGTAATTCGACGGTTATTCATGTGCCATCCTATTATTTTGTTAATAATTCCGGTCTACCTATGCATGGCGATAGCGGGTGTATCGTAGCTAGTTAGAGCCGAATAACTATTTTTGTTGTCCATCCTTACTTACTAAACCTGCCCAAGAATTCCATGATGTTTCAGATCGCTTGAGACCGACAGCTTTCCCTGAAAAGCCGAACAAGAGTTACCGTTCTACTCAATCCTAATCAAATTGAGAAGCTTAGTAACTGTACGTCCGACCTTGGTAATTGAGCACGGCCCATTCACCAGATAGTCCCTGAAATTCAGCCTTTTCAGCCGAATTCGCGGCTAAGCCTATCATACTACCTTAAGTTATTAGAACCTTTTGCTCGGCAAAAATTCGACTATAATTTATGTGAAGTTTTTAACAGTTTAGACCCTTCCCACCCAGTAATTTCGCTCAATCCGTTCCCGATATCTGCAAGACTTCTAACCGTTTTTACCCCAGCATCATTGAGTGCTGCAAACTTCTCATCTGCAGTACCCTTACCACCTGAAATTATCGCTCCGGCATGACCCATTCGCTTGCCCGGTGGCGCAGTGACGCCAGCAATGTATGCTACGACCGGTTTCGTGACATTGGCTTTGATAAATGCAGCCGCTTCTTCTTCTGCAGTGCCGCCAATTTCACCAATCATAACAATGGCTTGTGTCTGATCATCGTCCTCAAACATACCGAGGATGTCAATAAAGCTCGAGCCCGGGATTGGGTCGCCCCCAATGCCGACACAAGAAGACTGACCAAAACCATGGTCAGTAGTTTGTTTAACGGCTTCATAAGTCAATGTTCCGGAACGCGAAACGATTCCTACTTTACCCGGCAGATGGATATGTCCAGGCATAATACCAATCTTGCACTCACCAGGAGTTATAACTCCTGGGCAATTTGGCCCGATTAGACGAACACCAGCCCGATCGCATTTTTCTTTTGCAACCAACATATCGAGAGTAGGGATACCTTCGGTTATACAAACTATTAACTTGATACCAGCGTCAACCGCTTCAAAAATAGAGTCCTTGCAAAATGGGGCTGGAACATAGATCACGGAAGCATCGGCATCGGTTTTATCAAATGCTTCAGCCACTGTATTAAAAACCGGCAAATTCAAGTGTGTTTGTCCGCCTTTCCCGGGGGTAACACCACCTACCAGCATTGTTCCGTACTCTATGGCCTGTTCGGAATGGAAGGTGCCTTGCGATCCGGTAAAACCCTGACAGATCACTTTAGTATCTTTATTCACTAAGATACTCATGTTGCACTTCCTGCTGCAACGACAACTTTCTCAGCAGCATCCGCCAGGCTATTGGCAGCAATAATATTCAGCCCGCTTTTCTCTAATACTTCGCGACCTACATCGGCGTTGTTTCCTTCGAGACGCACAACAACCGGAACTTCCACGCCCACTTCCTCTACGGCGCTAATAACACCCTCGGCAATCAAATCACAACGCACGATGCCGCCAAATATGTTGACAAGTACTGCAGCAACATTTTCGTCTGACAATATGATCTTAAACGCTTCTGTTACGCGCTCTTTGGTGGCACCTCCTCCAACATCAAGAAAATTTGCGGGACTACCACCGCAGAGCTGCACGATATCCATGGTTCCCATGGCCAAACCTGCACCGTTCACCATACAGCCGATGTTTCCGTCCAGTGCTACATAATTCAAATCCCATTTTGCAGCTTGTGCCTCTCTATCATCTTCCTGTGACGGGTCGTGCATCTGCCGCAACTTTGGTTGGCGATACAAGGCATTGCCATCGATATTGATTTTGCCATCAAGGCAGTGAATATCTCCCTCAGCGGTAACCACCAAAGGGTTGATTTCTAATAGGGAAAGATCAAGCTCGGTAAATAACTTAGCCAGGCCCATAAACAGCTGCGTGAATTGTTTAATCTGGTCACCACTTAAACCCAAACGAAAAGCCAGATCTCTGCCCTGATAAGGTTGCGGTCCGGTTAACGGATCGATAGCTGCTTTTAATATCTTCTCTGGCGTTTCTTCTGCAACTTTTTCAATCTCTACTCCGCCTTCAACTGAGGCCATGAAAACGATGCGACGTGTGGAACGATCAATAACAGCACCTAAATAAAGTTCCTGAGCTATATCTGCGCAAGCTTCGATAAATATTTTTCTTACAGGCTGACCATTTGAATCGGTTTGATAAGTGACCAGATTCTTTCCCAACCATTGCTCGGCAAAAGCTTTTGCTTCATTCGCAGTATCAACGACTTTTACTCCCCCGGCTTTCCCTCGACCGCCAGCATGAACCTGCGCTTTAACCACCCATTTGTCACCACCAATCTTGGCGGTAGCAGCTGCTGCTGCGTTGGCAGTATCTACCGCGATTCCTTTTGATACAGGCAGGCCATATTCGGCAAATAATTGCTTCGCCTGATATTCATGTAAATTCATTTAAGCTCCATGTCTTGGGAAAACTATTTAAGATTGGAATCTTATTTTGCTTTTCAGTCTTCTTTCTATATATCAGCAAATAAATTAAGTCTATTTGCGGCGTTTTCTGTTACCGATATGAATAGCATGGCCATTTGCGGCTAGAGCTGCTTCATGGATCCCCTCGGAAAGCGATGGATGCGAAAACATCGTCAAACCAATATCCTCAGCACTACCGCTAAATTCCATAGCTATTACCATCTGTTGTAATAGATCTGCTGCACTTGGCCCGATGATATGGCAACCTAAAATTCGATCTGTTTTCGCATCTGCAATAGTTTTAATCAGACCATTGGCGTCGTTTGCTGCTAAAGCTCTACCACTGGCAGCAAAAGGAAACACGCCGATATTACAGTCAATGCCTTCCACCTTAAGTTCTTCTTCGTTTTTACCGACCCATGCAATTTCTGGATGGGTATAGATTACAGAAGGCACCAAATCGTAATTTACCTGAGTTTTCTTCTCGGCTATACGCTCCGCTACCATCATTCCTTCTTCCATGCCTTTATGAGCAAGCATTGGGCCTCTGACAATATCACCAACTGCATAAACACCAGGAACATTAGTCGCACACTGATCGTTTACTTTGAGAAAACCTCGTTCATCGAATTCGATGCCAACAGATGGGTCAATCAGTTCATTGGTATAAGGTCTTCTACCTACCGCTACAATGAGCTTGTCAAAATGAGCTTTTTGATCGCCTTTCTTATCTTTAAATTCAACAGTGACAGTTTTTTTCACACCCTTGCTACATTTGCTGCCAGTGACCATAGCTCCTAATTGAATATTAAGCCCCTGCTTAGTCAATATTTTTTGTGCTTCTTTTGCTACCTGGCGATCCACCATTGGTAAAAACTCATCCAATGCTTCTAGGACTGTCACTTTGGAACCTAACCTTGACCATACGCTACCCAGTTCAAGACCGATAACCCCTGCTCCGATTACACCCAGACGTTCAGGCACCTCTTGAAACTCCAAGGCTCCAGTGGAGTCAACAATCGTTTCCTGATCAATTAAAGTTGGTGGTATATCAATAGGAACAGAACCGGTGGCAAGAATTACGTGTTTCGCTGTAAGTTCTTCTTGCTTTCCATCATGACGTGTAACGACAATTTTGTTTGCGCTAACCAGTTTACCGGTGCCGGCAATACCATTGACTTTGTTAGCAGCAAATAAACCTTCTATGCCCTGAGTGAGTTGACTAACAACTTTGTTCTTGCGATCAATCATGGCAGGAACATCAATTCCCACTTTATTGGCTTTAATTCCGTGAATGTCGAATTGCTCTTTTGCTTCTATATACTTGTGCGAAGTATCCAATAGCGCTTTCGAAGGAATACAGCCAACATTTAAGCAAGTACCACCATATACAGTTCTATTTTCGTTATTTAGCCATTTTTCAATACAAGCAGTAGAAAAACCGAGCTGGGCGCAACGAATTGCGGCAACATAACCGGCCGGCCCTGATCCTATTACTACAACTTCGTATTCTTTACTCATACTGCCCTCGGCTACCACTTATCTATATTTCCAAAATTAATCTGGTTGGATCCTCTAATAACTCTTTAATCGTAACCAAAAACTGGACTGCTTCTTTGCCATCAATCATTTGATGATCATAAGAAAGAGCTAAATACATCATTGACAATACTGTTACTTCCCCATCAACTACCATGGGTCTTTCTTGAATTTTATGCATACCTAATACCGCAGTCTGTGGCGGATTAAGAATTGGGGTGGATAGCAAAGATCCAAAAACTCCACCATTAGAAATCGTAAACGTGCCACCTGTCATTTCTTCTATTGACAACTTGCCGTCTCTGGCTTTTTCACCGAACTCTCTGATCTCTTGTTCAATTTGGGCGAGACCCATGTTATCCGCATTGCGCAAAACTGGAACCACCAAACCTTTTGGCCCTCCCACCGCTACTCCAATATCTTGATACCCGTGATAAACGATATCGCTACCATCGAGTGAGGCATTCACTGCTGGAAAACGTTTAAGCGCTTCGATAGATGCACGCACAAAGAAAGACATAAAGCCCAATCTGACGCCGTCATGGGTTTTCTCAAATTCTTCTTTATATTTATTTCGAATATCAATAACTGGCTGCATATTTACTTCATTAAATGTTGTCAACGTCGCCGTTGTTTGAGTTGCCTGTAACAAGCGCTTGGCAACTGTAGCGCGTAGGCGGCTCATTGGCACTCGCTCTGCAATGCGGCCATCTGCCGAAGGTGTCGATGAAGCGGAAGCGGAATTAACAACCGGGCCCGATAGATGGTTCATGACATCCTCTTTAGTGATGCGCCCATCTTTGCCGCTGCCATTTATCGAATCTGCGTTAATCGAATTCTCTTCGATAAGCTTCTTAGCTGCTGGACTTACAATTGCTTCATTACCTGCAGAATCACTAGGCTCGCTATTTGCTGGTTTATCTGGTATCGACGGAGCTGAACTAGCACGCTCCTGCACTCCTCCGATTGCTTCATTACTTATGATGGTGTCGCCAGCATTCTTGATAATTTCTTGAAGTATTCCGTCAATAGGAGAAACCACTTCGATAACAACTTTGTCAGTCTCGATATCAACTAGTAGCTCATCTCGCCTAACACTATCGCCAATATTTTTTGTACCAGGTTGCAATAGTTCCGTCTGGCACAGATTCGGGTAGGGTTGGTGCTTTAATTTCAACTGTCATGACTAGCTTAATGCCTCATCAATAAATTTCTCTTGTTGACTGAAGTGTAATGCTGGATAACCAGCAGCCGCTGCTGCCGATGCTTCGCGGCCGGCATACTCGAGCCAGATTTCTGGCCGGTATTGGTTTAGTACTCGGCGAATATGGTGCTGGCTCGAATACCAGGCTCCTTGATTCATGGGCTCCTCCTGACACCAAAGAATTGCTTTTACATTTTTGTATTGCAACAGACAATTTTCAAATCTTCGTGAGGGAACGGATATAATTGCTCCAGTCGAATAATGGCGATGTTTTTAATGTCGCGTTTACGTCTTTCTGTTCGTAAGTCGTAATACACCTTGCCGCTACAAATAATAACTTTCTCGATAACATCAGGATCGAAACCATCTGTCTCATCGATAATTACTTGAAAACTTCCTTCAGACATTTCTTCCAAAGTAGAAACACTTTCCTTATGCCGGAGCAGGCTCTTCGGCGACATTACGACCAGCGGTTTACGTAATGGGCAGAGCACTTGCTTGCGCAACATATGGAAAACTTGTGCTGAGGTAGTCGGTAAGCAAACCTGAATATTATGCTCCGCACAAAGTTGTAAAAATCTTTCTAACCTTGCAGAGGAGTGTTCCGGACCCCCCCTCGACCTTCATAGCCATGGGGAAGCAAAAGGGTTAAACCACAGAGCCTCGACCACTTATGCTCGCCACTTGTGATGAACTGATCGATTACCACCTGAGCCGAATTGGCGAAATCACCAAATTGAGCTTCCCAGATCACCAAAGCATTTGGCGTAGTAGTTGAATACCCATATTCAAATGCTAGAACTGCAGCTTCAGAAAGCAATGAATCATAAATTGTGAAAGATCCCTGATCTTTCTCTATGTTCTGCAGAGGTATATGAGTTTCGCCAGTTTTGTTGTCATAGACAATTGCATGACGATGGGAAAAAGTACCACGCCCCACGTCTTGCCCGGTGATTCGCACTTTATTACCACTCGTTAAGATACTCGCGTAGGCAAGTGATTCCGCAAATCCCCAATCAACTGGTATTTCCTCTTCCGCCATTTTACTGCGATCATCGAAAAGTTTCTTAACCTGCTTCTGCAGCGTGAAATGGTTTGGTATTTGCACTAACTTTTTTGCTAGTGCCTTTAAGTTATTCAAGGGGATCGAGGTATTAAAAAGCGGACTCCAGTCGTGACCAATATATGGACTCCAGTCAACAAAAAGCTCAACTGAAGGTTCCTTTACCAAGCTCTTTACAACGTGAGTGCCTGTGTCAAGTGCGGATCGATAGGCGCTATTCATTTCATCTGAATCGATCAATGACATTACGTCTTCGTTGGACAGTTTGTTTGCGTAAATTGCTCTGGTAGTTTTATGCCGCTTAATAGCCGCATGCATCTGAGGCTGTGTAATTGATGCCTCATCAGTTTCGTTGTGGCCGCGACGGCGATAGCAAACTAGATCAATGACAACATCTTTCTTGAATTGATAGCGAAAATCTAAAGCCAATTGCGTAACAAATAACACTGCTTCCGGATCGTCGGCGTTAACATGGAAGATTGGTGCCTGAACCATCTTCGCGACGTCAGTACAATATTCCGTCGACCGCGCATCGTCTTGACGGCTGGTAGTAAAACCAACTTGATTATTAACAACAAAATGAACCGTACCTCCGGTAGAATAAGCCCTAGTCTGGGACATCTGAAATGTCTCCATAACGACACCCTGACCGGCAATGGCAGCATCGCCATGCACAATAATAGGTACTACTTCTTTGCCTTCTTGGTCTTCGCGCCTGGACTGTCTCGCACGCACTGAACCTTCAACTACTGGGGATACGATCTCCAAATGGGAAGGATTAAAAGCCAGGGCCATGTGTAATTCCCCGCCGGCAGTCATAATATTTGATGAGAAACCCTGGTGATATTTCACATCACCAGAACTTTGATAGACAGCTTTACCTTCAAACTCATCAAATAACTCGGCTGGGTTCTTACCCAAAATATTTACTAATACGTTTAGGCGGCCGCGGTGTGCCATGCCCAGAACAATTTCCTTAGCACCATACTTACCAGCCCGCTGAATAATTTCATCCAGTGCTGGAATCAGGCTCTCTCCTCCTTCCAAGCCAAAACGTTTAGTTCCGGGATACTTAGAATCTAAATGTTTTTCCAACCCCTCGGCGGCGGTAAGCCTCTCAAGTAAATGTTGTTTTACATCGTGTTCAAAGACAAGATAGCCATCGTTGCTTTCGATGCGCTGCTGGATCCACTGTTTCTCTTCTAATTTAACTATGTGCATAAACTCATAGCCGATTGAGCCGCAGTAAATTCGCTCTAACGTTTCAACAATGTCGCGCAACGACGCTTTATTCTTATTGATAAATAAAGAACCAGTTTGAAATATTGTTGAAGAATCGATAGGTGATAAATCATGAAATTCCAATTCCAAATCTGGAACTCTTTCGCGATGCATTAATGATAGGGGGTCGAGTACAGCCTTTTGATGCCCCCTATCTCGATACGAACTTATTAGTTGTAAAACTTGTACCTGCTTACTTTCGTGCTCAGAGTTAACAACTGCATCATTACTGAGAACTTGCTTGTAGCGGCTGATTTTTCCTAATGCCTCAAAATCTTTTTTGATTTCTGCATGAGAAACTTCTTGCGTATTAGACCCATTCGCCATCGGAAGTGATTGGAAAAAATCCCGCCATTGTTGTGGAATAGAGCCTGGTTCGGACAGATATTGTTCGTAGAGCTCTTCTACATACGGTGCATTGGAGCCCGAAAGGTGTCCGGTACTCCACATTATTTCCATTAAGTTGTCATGCATATAACACCTCTAATACAGCTCACAGGCAACGCCAGGCGCCATAGAATCCTTTCTTATTGAGTTCCTTGAGAGATCAACATGCTTCTGATGTGACCGATTGCGCGGGTTGGGTTTAATCCCTTAGGGCAAACCGCCACGCAATTCATGATGCCGCGACAACGAAACACGCTAAATGGGTCATCCAAACCCGCCAAACGCTCTGCGGTTGCTGTAT
>JBJLER010000007.1:0-14080 GCA_045565735.1 Pseudohongiellaceae bacterium | reverse complement strand
TCCAATAAGAAATTTAACTCACTAATGATTTAGTATAGATATTAGTGAATCACTCGACTAAATGTTGTGCATACTGAAGTATTAAAACCAATTACACTGATTAAGCAATACAGGTAAATAATGCATTCATCAATTATTAGGCTGTTGGCATTAGCAATATCAGCCGTTTCGTTGTCGATAGGCGTTTCCGCTCAAACAGATTCTAATCCTCTACAAGAAATTATAGTTACGTCGAGCCTGGTGCCGATTCCGTTGAGGCAGATTGGAACTTCAGTCTCCGTAATTACACAAGATGAGATAAATGCTCATGGAAACATATCGTTAGTGGATGTTCTCAGACAGCAACCAGCTATAGGTTCAAGTAATAATGGTGGCGCAGGTAAAACAACAGCGCTAAGAATTCGGGGAGAAGAAGGGTTCAGAACTTTAACCGTTTTCGATGGCATACGCTTATTGGATCCTAGCGGCACCCAAGTCGGATCGGCAATCGAACATATTCTTAGTGACGGTATCGCTCGGATGGAAATTTTACGTGGGCCGCAAGGACTAGCCTATGGGCAGACGCTGGTGGCGTTGTGAATATAAGCACCCGTCCTGCAGAAGATAGTATGTCCGCAAACATGGATGCACAAATGGGAGAATTTGGCACAGAACAATTCGCTGGAAACATCAGTGGAAAGAGCGACACGGTAGGTTATTTCTTTTCAGCAACAAATTATGAAACCGATGGTTACAACACGCGCAAATCAGACACATTACTAGCCGACGATGATGGCTATGAAAACACCACTCTTCACGGAAGGATTGAATTTCAGCTAAATGATAATTGGCGAATTGACTTTGTGCATCGCGACGTCGATGGTGACAGTGAATTCGATGGCTGTTTTAGTGGAACCACCGTACACGACTGTTCTTCGAAATTTGAGCTTTCTGCTAGCCGCGGAAGTGCCGAATACAACTCTGTAAACTTTAATCACTCTTTCGCTGTGTCTAATACCGAAACTGATCGGAAAAACTTTGCATTGGGAGTTTCTTCCTTTACGGCAAACGGTGAACTTGAGCGAATGGAGTATGTGGGTAGTGCTACCAATCTTCCTGGTTTCGATTTGGTTTGGGGGATTGATCACGAAGAAGCGAGTAATAATGGAGTATCTCGTGACAATGAAGGTTACTTCATCGAATACCTCAGTGAATTTTCCGATAACTTTTTCTTAACTGCTGGTTTACGTCATGATGAAAATGACGACTTTGGTACAAATACGAGCCATAGAATAAGCGCAGCGTATTTAGTCGATTGGTCTAATAATGCTGTGCTGAAATTTAAAGGGGCCTTAGGAACAGGATTCAGAGCACCAAGCCCTTTTGAAATTGCTTATAACTCCGGATCTTTCGCATTCCCACCTGCTTCACTGATATCGCTTTCTCAGGAAGAGAGTGACGGATGGGAATTGGGATTGGAATATGTGCTTGGAAACCGGGTTCATTTAGAAGCTGTATATTTTGATCAGGAAATCAAGGACGCTATCTTTTTTGACCTTGCCGGGTTCTCAGGTTACTTGCAAGATACCGGTACCAGTACATCCGAAGGTATTGAGTTAACTGCAGATATTCAGTTATTTGACAACCTGCGACTAGTTTCAAATTACACCTTTAACGATACTGAACGACCAAACGGATTGCAGAGACTGCGCCGGCCGGAAAAACTTCTGAATCTGGGTTTGAATTACAGCGGTATGGATGGCCGATTGAACATTAACGGCTACTATCGCATGTCTCGAGATTCAATCGACGAAATTTTCGGAAGTGATATTATTGATCTAGACGATTTTAACGTATTTGATCTTTCTGCTAATTACAGCGTGTCGGATTCAATTTCACTTTATGCCCGTCTGGAGAATGCATTCGATGAAGATTATGAAGAAATCACCGGATTTAATTCCCCTGAGCGCGCGTTTTATATCGGAGTAAGACTTGATTTTTTTGCGCAATGATCACCCCTGAATTGAGCAGGAAAGATTTATAGTTCTTTCCTGCTCTCTCATCCATTGCTTTTCGACTTAGGGAGTATTCCATGACAAATTATCTTAAATGTTTTTGCGTAGCTATTTTAAGTGATTGTGTGCTGGTGGCGTGTTCTCAGGAAGCTGTGGATTGGAACGAAGTGCCTTTAGCAGAAAACGTGTTTTTTAATTCCCAAAATGAGTTTCGAGCTGACACCATCGAAATACCCTTATTTGCTAATAGCGCTCTCGAGTATAAGTTAGTAATGGGGTTAGGTCAGTCGGTTAGCTTTAGCTGGAAAGCAGTTAATCTCGAAGATCCCGATTTACTATTAGTGGAGTTTCATGGGCATACAATCAGAACATCGGACGCTCCGGGGGATGTTATGTTCTATAAGCGCGGGCGTTATGATTCTTCATCTGGTTATATGGTCGCGCCATTTGACGGCATTCATGGCTGGTATTTTTCAAATGAAACAAATTCCGACATAAGCATCATTTTAGAGATGTCCGGCTTCTATGAAATTGATGGAGATTGAAGTGCTGATTGATTGTGAGGGAGGTGGTAGGGAAGTGAGCCGTGAATCTGCTTACTTTTAATTGCTTCGGACGGAGTCTAGTGTCCGTCTCTTTGCCTCTTAACCTGAGATAGTTCCTTCGCGAACTCATCTAGTTTTATTCTGATTTCATCTTCCTTTTTCTTTTTTAGGTAAGATTCATCGCTGTCGAATTGTGCTTCATTCAGCTTATCACTTGCAGTTTCACCAACTACTACTTGAGCGAGTTTACTCATTCGATAGTGCTCCAGCTTTTGTCAAAAAAATTGCTAACAATAAAGTGTGATTCTTTTAAAACGCATTTGTGTTGTTTTTCTATTTTCTAGAAAAGGCGTACACCTATCTTCCCGTTCTAAAGTGCTGCTTTTTGCACTTTTTTTTACTTCAAATTTCCAGGTTGCCCTCGTCTCTAGCTTGGAAAATTCAAGAAGTTAGAAAGCACTTAGCGGGGCAACATATAGTGTTAGTTGCGCAAAGTCAAACAATATCTAGTAGTTTGTACGAATTTTATTAAACATTCTACATAGATAAATAAAGTGTTGTACCGGCCCCCCTCCTGAGCTCTGACCCGGCCTATTTACTAATAATTCAATTGTTTTCTGATAGTTACGAATATTCCGCTTGAAAAAATCGCGATATAAAAAAGGACACCCAATTATAATTTTAAGACAACTAATTACTTTTAATTGGTCAACCAAGACTACAAATTTTGATGGAAATTTAGGCAGAGGTGCTTTTTAAGCAACTTTTATTTTGATTTTGCATCAAAAATAAGAAGGAAATTGTTGATTAGAAAATTTAGGTGACAAGAGCTCAACAGGAGCCCTGAATAATCGAGAATTGTGTCGAAGGGCTGAGTTAAGTCCCGTATAACAATCGGGCTGACTTTATGCCCCGTATCCATTTATGGGGATACTTAAAATCCACGCCTTCCTTAATTCGACTGTTATGAAAATTGACAAGTGAAGATTCGGCACCGACAGCGATTCCATAATGGCGATGGAAGTGGCTTACAGCATTTATCCAAGTCTGGATAGGAATTCCAACTGATTGCAGCGCGGATTGCTTCTCTTCTAAAATGTGAATGGCTTTGGCGGGTTTCCGATCCACCAGACTCAAAGCCTTGCTTGTGGTTTCCAATAGTTCGAAATAACTTCGCTGTGAAAATGGGATCGACTGTTTGGCGATTCCAGACATCTCAGTTAAAGGTTTAAGCGCTGAGCCTTTCCTGGAAGACTGCCGGACCAATAGATGCTTGGCGCCGCGACGCTTAAGTAATCGGTGTTGGCGATAACTGCGGTTTTTTACCTTCTTGGCATGATTAACCAGCCGTTCCTGAATTGAAGTGAAATCACTAGAGTCGAGAGATTCACTGATTCCTAAACGAATCGGATTAAGGTCTACATAGGCCATACAGGTAACCAGCGCCTTTTCGTCCAAAAGGGCTTGGCTCTTAAACCGCCCTTCCCAGAATCGACCTTTGCAATCATCTTCCTTGTTTGCTCTGCGTGCCACAGTCTCATTTAGGCAACGCATGAACCAACTAATATCCATGAGTCTTTCACGCCACAACTGTACTTGCTGAACTAAGTGCTTTTGAGCTTTTCTCGAATTCGCATTTTTTCGCAACAATTCAACAATCGCTGCATTGCGAGGGAAGATTGCAGTCCAGCGTCGAATGACTTCATCGTCACTCCAACTCTTTGCCTCGTCTTCGTTAACGAATAAGACCAGGTGATAGTGATTGCTCATTACTGCGTAAGCGCAAACGTCGATTGCGAATTGAGCAGCCAATTCTTTAATACGAGCAACCAACCATTGTTTGCGATGATCAAAATTTTGTCCACTAACTGTATCGTCACCACAGAGATAGGCGCGACGCACGCAACGAGAGATGCAGTGGTAGTAAGGTGTATTATGTAAAGATACTTGTTGGAAGCGAGCTCGAGTCACTAATTGAAAGCCTGGCTTGGGATATGATTTCCGGAACGGACCGACGATTTTAGAGTGTTTGTAGTAGTATGCAACACATTGTTATTTAAGGAGTTTTTGTGCCACTGACACATCGGATTGAAAAGCAAGAATGAGGGGAATTTAAATGAGAATAGGCATAGATCTTGGTGGCACCAAGATCGAAGGAATTGTGCTTGCCGATGAAGGTAAAGTTACTGAAAAACTCAGAGTGGATACTCCCGCCGAGAGTTACTCCGAAACTGTGAAAGCCGTCTGTGACGTAATTAAAAACCTCCAAACTACAAATCAATTCTCAGTTGGCATTGGTACCCCCGGCGCACTCTCGTTGCCGAGGGAACTAATGAAGAATTCAAATTCAGTTTGCTTAAACGGACAGCCTCTGAAAAAAGATATCGAATCATCCCTAGGTTATGAGATTCGCATTGAAAACGATGCTAATTGTTTTGCCCTTTCTGAAGCGCACTATGGTATTGCCAGTTCCTCCAAGACTGTATTCGGAGTTATTTTGGGAACAGGTTGCGGAGGCGGCGTTGTTGTCGACAAAAAACTTTTAACCGGACCCAATAGTATCGCAGGTGAATGGGGACACAATTCGATTCCCACTTCGGTGCGGGAACTAATTAAAGAGGATCGAGAATGTTATTGCGGGAGACCAAACTGTAACGAAACTGTTTTATCTGGAAGAGGCTTACAGCAAACCTATGCGGAACTTACTGGGAATGAATCTTCGCCAATTGAAATTGTAGGATCGGCTCAAAGCGGAGATATGGATGCCAAAAAATGTATCGACATTTATGCCAAACAACTCGCCCGTTGCCTATCCACGATTATCAATATAATCGATCCCCACATGATCGTGCTTGGTGGTGGATTATCAAATATTTCAGCTCTCTATGAGCTCGTGCCATATCATCTTGAAGGACATGTTTTTAGCGATGTAATTCAAACCAAGATAGCGCCAGCTACATTTGGTGATGCCAGTGGCGCCTTAGGCGCCGCACGTCTTTGGGACGCAAGCTAAGAACTAAGGTTCATGGCTGGAGAATGGATGGCGTAAGGTAATAGTTTCTTCGCGATCGGGACCGGTCGAAATAATATCCACGGGAACTTCCACAGTTTCTTCGACAAATCTTATGTAGCTGCGTGCGTTTTCTGGTAGATCATCCATGGACTTGGCGCCGACTGTAGATTCTTTCCAGCCGGGTAGTTTTTCGTAAACCGGTTCAAGATTCTCGAATCTATCTAAGTCCATCAAACTTTCCGAAGTGTTTTCACCAACTCCAGTATAGCCAGTACAAACCTTTACGTATTCCAATCCGTCAAGTACATCCAGTTTGGTTAGGCAGATTCCAGAAACGCTGCTGATTCGCATGGCCGATTTAACCGCTGCGGCATCAAACCAACCGCAACGTCGATCCCTGCCAGTAGTAGCGCCTTTCTCTGCACCGACCACTGATAAGTGCTGACCGACTTCGTCAAAGAGTTCTGTTGGAAATGGCCCGGAACCAACTCGTGTGGTGTAAGCCTTAGTAATACCTAATACGTAATCCAGGTATAACGGACCGAAACCACTGCCAGTCGCGGCGGCGCCGGCGGTTGTATTAGAGGAAGTGACGAATGGATAGGTGCCGTGATCTATATCCAATAGTGAACCTTGCGCACCTTCGAACAGAATATTGTCGCCAGCTTTGCGATGGCTGTGCAATATATCGATGGTGTCTGCAATCATTGGGCTGACTTGCTCAGCCAACTCCAAACATTCATCGTGAGCTTTTTGAAATTCGACAATTTCGGATTTAAGGTAATTCTTTAACCAGAAGTTGTGATGGCTGAGCAACTCTTCCAGTTTTTCCGCAAACCGTTTGGGATTAAGCGTTTCCGCTAAGCGAATTCCTCGACGCGCGACTTTGTCTTCATAGGCAGGGCCTATGCCTCTTCCGGTTGTACCGAGTTTCTTATTGCCTTTATGTTCTTCACGCGCTTGATCTAAGGCAATATGGCTGGGAAGTATGAGCGGGCAGGCTCCACTAATTTTAAGACGCTCTCTTACCGGAATATTACTGCGTTCTTCAAGTTCAGAAATTTCCCGCATCAGTGCTTCGAGACTTAGTACGACTCCGTTACCTATTACACAACGAACCTGCTCCCGCAGTATGCCGGAAGGCAATAAATGTAAGACCGTTTTTTCGCCGCCTATAACCAGAGTATGGCCTGCGTTGTGACCTCCCTGAAAACGAGCTACGACTGCCGCTTGATCCGTAAGCAAATCTACAATCTTTCCTTTTCCCTCATCACCCCATTGGGTACCAAGCACGACTACAGATTTTGCCATCTCTCTCCACTCAGTGAGTTAGGTTAAACAGAGATACTAATTAAAGTGTTTCTACTACCCAGGCTCCGCCTTTATTAACAAGCTGCCTATCACAATTCATTTCTTGTTGATCATTATTATCTAACGGTTGATCTGCAAGATTAACGATCACAATTTCTCCTTGTTCACGCAATTTGCTAATCGTTTCTCGCAGACCTTCATCATTAAGATTGGGTGCAACTATGCCCGCCTTCTGCGTAACTTCTTTGGTTGACAGTTTTGCTAAAACTTTTAGATCACTATCAAACCCGGATGCAGGACGCGCGCGCCCAAACACTTCACCAATATGATCGTAACGCCCTCCTTTCGCGACAGCTCTGCCATGCTCAGGGATGTAGGCTGCGAACACGATTCCCGTGTGATACTCATAACCGCGCAATTCGCATAGATCAAAACAAAGTACAATGTCTGGAATTTGTTGTTTAACTCCTTCTACTATCGCAACCAATTCCTGTAATTCAGCTTTGACACTATCCGGAGCATTAGAGAAAACACCTAAAGCATCTTGTAGGGTGCTTTCATCACCGGATAAACGAGAGAGTTGCTTTAGCATACTCTGCAGGGCTTTATCTTTTACTGAAGCATCAAGCACAGAATCGATTTCATCATAGGCTTTGCGTTGAACAGCTTCGAACAGAGTTTGTTCAATCCCTGCATCGAGACCAGCTTTCTCAACTAGAGATCTAAATATTCCAACATGACCTAACACTATGTGGATATCGTCAATCGCAATTGCACTCAGCGTTTCATGCATTAAACAAATGAGTTCTACATCACATTCCACACCAGAGTGCCCATAGAGTTCGGCACCGATTCGAATTGGCACTCTTGAGGTCATAATACCGCGGGGTTTAGTGTGCAAGACATTGTCGGCGTAGCACAATCGAACGGGTCCTTCCCGGTTTAAGCGATGGGCATCGATGCGCGCGGCTTGTGGTGTAATATCCGCGCGAATTCCCATCATGCGACCAGTAAGTTGATCGGTAATTTTAAAGGTGTGCAGATCCAAATCGTGCGACGAGCCAACTAACAAGGAATCTAGAAACTCTATTAGCGGAGTGATAACCAGCTGATAACCCCAAGATTCATATAAGTCCAGGAGCCGCCGGCGCAATGATTCTAGCTTGTAGGCTTCTGCGGGCAGAATTTCTTCTACTCCGTCAGGGAGCAACCAGCGTTTGGCATCACTCATGGTCAGTTAATACTCAGTATTCAAATTCAATTAATTAGCAGTAAGAGCACAGTGCCGGTCAACATACTGCCTAAGCCGATGAGTCGCATGGTTGAGTCGTCGACTTCATCCAACATCAGAATTAAGTTTCGCCATCGTTTAGGCGCGATAAAAGGTAGTATTCCTTCTATTACCAGCATTAAACAAAAAGCTACTGCGAGTTCATGTAACATGTTTCACAATATTTCCTAACCGGCCTTAATTACTAAGTCGTTTTTCAAAGACGCAGCCCGAAAGAACCTGAACTGCAATTTTGCAATTCAGATTCTGTACTGTGCTTCGGGGTTATTTCTTGGTTTTACTCGCTAGCCTGGTTGTTATTATTGTTTACTGCAGAGTAAGCCCATCCTTCAAATACTTGAAGTAATCACTGTCAGGATCTAACAACAATATATCGTTCTTGGTACTAAAAGTCTCGCGATAGGCATTGAGGCTTCTAGTAAAAGCAAAGAATTCTTCATCTTTCGTATAAGCTTCCGCATAGATTCCAGTTGCTTCAGCGTCACCTTCACCGCGAATTCTTTCGGCATCGCGATAGGCTTCGGCTCCATAGATAACAACCTGACGATCCGCATCTGCTCTAATGCCAATGGCAAGCTCATCACCGCGTGAGCGTATTTCTTGAGCTTCTCGATTTCGTTCAGTAATCATTCGATCGTAAACTGAAGATCGAACATCGTCTGGAAGATCGATTCGCTTCACTCGTACATCGATGACTTCAATACCGATATCCGATGCAGTGGTTTCATTAAGCTCTTCGGTTAGATCCAACATGAGCTGATCGCGTTCACCGGCAACAACTTCAATAAGGGTACGAGCACCTATTTGGTCTCGTAGTCCGTCATTTATACGCTGGGCTAATAGATTGCCTGCTGTGTCAACATTACCTCGGGTAGAAACATAAAACTGACCAGTATCTATAACACGCCACTTGGCATAGGAATCTACATCTAGCGCTTTCTGTTCTAGTGTAAGAAAGCGTTGCGGCGTAGCGTCTTCAGTTTGAATTCTTGCATCGAACTTACGCACTGTATTGACCCAAGGAATTTTTACATGAAGTCCTGACTCAATGTCTGCGTTCACTAATTCACCAAATTGCAGCATTACAGCTCGTTCGGTTTCCCTAACCACGAACAAAGTATTGCTCACGATGATTGCTGTTATGAATAAAAATCCGATTGAGAGGAAATTTTTCATGGTCTGCCTCCTCTACCACTATTAAGTCGAGTTCTGTCGACTGCTGTATTACCTGAAGGTCCTGGTAAGTATGGTGCGATTTGATCGGCTAGATCTTGCCATTCTGCAGAAGAGCGAGGACTTGTTGTCGTTGTTCCACTCTGCTCCAAAATTTTATCCAGTGGCAAATACAACATGTTATTGCCACCTTCGACATCGATCATAATCTTGCTACTGGCAGTCATCACATCCTGCAATGAATCAATATACAAACGCTGACGGGTTACTTCTGGCGCTTTTGTATATTCTTCGAGTAGCTGATCGAATCTTGAAGCATCGCCTACGGCTTCGGCGATTACTTGTTCTTTATAGGCATTCGCCTGTTCCATCTGACGCTGCGCCTCACCTCGCGCTTCAGGGATTACCCGATTAGCATATTGCTGCGCCTGGTTTTGTGCTCGCTGCTCATCCTCTCGAGCCCGAATCACGTCGTCAAACGCCGCTCGCACTCCATCAGGTGGCTGAGCATCTACTACGTTTACCTGACTTATAAAAATGCCTGTATTGTAAACATCCATATAGTCCTGCAATCGTGTTGATACATCGTCAACAACTCTATCGCGTCCTGTAGTTAGAATTTGTTCCATAGAATTACCTCCGACAACATGTCGGATTGCCGATTCGGATGCATTATCCAAGCTCCGCTCAGGATTCTGCACTGCAATTACATACTTAACAGGATCCTGAATTCGATATTGAACAGTCACTTCAATATCAATGATGTTTTCATCAGTTGTAAGCATCGCTCTATTTTGATAGGTCTTTGCATTCAACTGTGAAACGTTAACTAAATTAACTTCATCGACAATGGGAGGATTCCAATGCAATCCTGGTTGCACTGTGTTGTCTAACACTTTACCGAATCGAAGTACGACGCCTCTCTCGGCTTCGTCGACGATGTAAAATCCCATGAATCCCCAAATCACGCCGACAACAAGGATCAAGCCAGAGATCAATCCACCTGACACACCGCGGCGTGGTGATGAAGATCCACCGCCAGTGTTTGAGCCGCCACCTCGGGAACCGCCGAAGAGGCCATTGAATTTCTTCGTCAGATTTTTAATTACTTGATCAATGTCCGGTGGTCCCTGGTCTCCACCGCGACGACCACCGCCCCAAGGGTCGTTGTCGTTACCGTTACTTCCAGGTTCATTCCAAGCCATTGGTTTCTCCATAGCTTTTAAAAGACGTAGAACGTCAATTTTAGCTAATAATTGTGAATTAACACAGCATTTTACAAAGTTAAAAAGCCCTGAAATCAGCGTTACGCGGTGCGTGCGTGCTCTTCCGAAACCCATACCGAATTGGTTGTTCCCACTAACTCAGGTGTCTGCTCAATGACTGCACCTTGTTGCACCATGCGTTCCAACTCGCCCTTTGGCAAGCGGACGCCGAGGTGATAAAAGCCACTTTCATCGATATGTTCAGCCTCAATGAAGCCTTTTTCATAAAGTTTACTGCGCAAACGAGCCTGATCCGGTGCAATGCGAATCGTTTCCGAAACTAATGTTCCCGCAAGAACTTCACTAATTGCTTCAAGTAAAAGCTCAAAACCAAGTCCTTTTTGTGCTGAGATCCAGACTTTTTCAGGTGCTCCATTTTCACCGTACTCGATGCGAGGATCAAATGCATCCAATAAATCGATTTTGTTAAAAACTTTTAGCTGAGAAACGGAATCAGCACCAATTTCCTCCAATACATCGTTAACTTCTTGAATGTAGTCTTCATGAGATTCATGGGCGCAATCTATTACATGTAATAACAAATCCGCCGATGAAGTTTCTTCCAAAGTGGCGCGAAAAGCCTCTATCAATTGATGAGGAAGATGGCTGATGAATCCAACTGTGTCTGCCACTATCGCGGCACCAAAATTTGGCAAGTCGATGCGTCGCAAGGTGGAATCCAATGTCGCAAACAATTGGTCCGCAGTGTAGGCATCCGAATTAGTTAATGAGTTAAACAAGGTTGATTTACCTGCGTTGGTATAACCAACCAGAGATACTGTAGGTATTTCTGCTCTGCTGCGAGAACGTCTCCCTTGTTCGCGCTGGCTTCTAACTTTGGACAAGCTTTTCTTTATCGCTTTAATGCGTTGGCCAATCATCCGTTGGTCTAACTCAAGCTGAGTTTCACCAGCTCCTCTCAAGCCTATACCACCTTTTTCTCGATCTAGGTGAGTCCATCCGTGCTTTAATCGAGAACTTAGATGTTGAAGTTGCGCTAATTCGACTTGCAGCTTTCCTTCATGACTGCGCGCACGTTGCGCGAAGATATCCAGAATCAATCCCGTGCGATCTAAAACTCGACACTCAAATACTTTTTCCAAATTACGTTCCTGACTTGGTGTCAGTGTGTGATTGAATAAAACTAATTTAGCTTTGTGGGCACGCACGGCAGCAGCAATCTCTTCGAGTTTGCCGCTTCCTACAAAATGATTTGGTGAAGGTTGTTTGCGAGTTCCAGTGATAAATTCTACTGGTTGAGCGCCTGCCGATAGGGCTAGTTCTTCAAATTCAATTGGGTCCTCTCGTTTCTTATCAGACTCGATCGAGATATGGACTAGAATTGCAACCTCGCCAGATTCTGGCCTTTCAAAAAACAAATAGTTACCTCAAGTTCAGCATGCCGAAATATTTAGGCATTACCTGGCTCGCCGCCATCGTCATCCTGAGAGTCTCCCTGACCCGACACTGGAATCTTCACCATACGTGCAGGGACTACTGTGGAAATTGCATGCTTGTAAACCATCTGGCTTACAGCATTCCTAAGCAGAATTACGAATTGATCGAATGATTCGATCTGGCCTTGCAGTTTAATGCCACTAACCAAATAAATAGAAACTGGAATACGCTCCTTTCTAAGTACATTTAAGAAAGGGTCTTGCAGTGTATGCCCTTTGGACATTCTTTTTCTCCTTGCAATCTACAATGCTATTTTTGGTGCGATGAGCCCAGCGCCACAGTGGCTGAATCGTTTTTAGACATTATTGTGACTAGTGAACGGTAATAAAGTTCTATATTGAGATAGTTTCCATGTATTTCAAGACGGTATCCATGGATTCACTTGATGGATCGCGCAAACTTCGCAGATTGTCCCAACTACGAAGCCAGGTTAGCTGGCGCTTGGCTAGTTGCCTGGTGGCAATAATACTCTTTTCTACCATCTCATCATAGCTTAATTCACCCGCTAGATGTTGCCATACCTGCCTGTAACCTACTGATTTTATTGAAGGAAGCATCTCGTGCAGATCCCCTCGCTGGAACAGAGAATTGACTTCATCTACTAAGCCGTCTCTCAACATTTGTTGAAATCGATCGGCAATCTGCTGATGTAATAGGTGTCGGTCTTCTGGCTGGATTGCGAAAAAGTGCAAATTAAACGGCGGTGAATCTCCATTTTTACTTTTTGCTTCCTGCTCTGCTGCATGCAATTGCGTCATGGTCTTGCCGGAAACGAGAAAAATCTCCAGGGCTCGCTGCAACCTTTGAGGATCGTTAGCATGAATTCGGTGGGCAGATTCTGGATCAACCTCAGTTAGTTTATGATGCACCTCTTCCCAGCCTTTCTCATCAGCGAGTGCTTCTATCTCATTTCTGGTTTCTGCATCTGCGTGGGGCATGGGGGCCAATCCATCCCTCAATACTTTGAAATAAAGCATTGTGCCACCAACTAATAAAGGTGTTTTACCCAAAGCGAGCACATTACCAACCTCCTGGATGGCATCTTCACGGAAGTCAGCAGCGGAGTAAGCCTCACTAGGATCTTTTATGTCAATCAGTCGATGGGGAGCTCTACTTAAAGTCGCTTTATCAGGTTTACCTGTGCCGATATCCATGCCCCGATAAACCTGTGCCGAATCCACATTGATTATTGCAAACGGAAATCGCTCTACTAACTCAAGCGCCATTCCAGTTTTACCAGAAGCAGTTGGCCCCATCAGACAATACACATTTGGCTTTGAACTTGATTGATTCACTTAAATCTAGGCAAGAGTGTTACTGACCACGGAGAAATAATTTGTCCAGTTCGTCTAGACTTTGATAAACCCAAGTAGGTCTTCCGTGATTGCATTGGCTGCTTCGTTCTGTTGCTTCCATATCACGTAACAACGCGTTCATTTCCGGAATAGTTAAGTGGCGATTTGCTCTAACTGAACCGTGGCATGCCATGGTTGAAAGCAATTCATCTTGTTGGGATTGAATACGATGGCTACTGCCGTACTCAAGAACATCAGACAATACATCGCGAACCATCTGTTCGATGTTTGAGTCTTTTAATATAGAAGGGATTTGTCGAATAACGATTGCTTCGTCAGATACTCGTTCGAGTTCAATTCCTAAACTTAATAACACTGGCTGTTGCTCCTCTGCGCAGTTTGCTTCTGCCTGACTAACTGCTATAGAAAGAGGAACTAAGAGCGGCTGCATTTTCAATTCTTCATTTTGGCTGGCAGTTTTCATGTGCTCATAAGTGATGCGCTCATGAGCCGCATGCATATCAACGATGATTAGCCCGTCTTTATTCTGTGCCAGGATGTAGATTCCATGAATTTGTGCTACTGCATAGCCTAATGGTGGCACCTCTTCATCTTCGCTACTTAGCTTAGACAGTGCAGCTAACTGATCCTCCACACTTGTTTTGGATCCAGAAAAACTTAGTCGATCAGCTTGATAGGCTGGCAATGCTTCTTTTAATGACAATGGGCTTTGAT
>JBJLER010000006.1:0-14201 GCA_045565735.1 Pseudohongiellaceae bacterium | reverse complement strand
GGCGAAGCGATTGGCTACAACGCGACATATATTTGTGAAAAAGATACTCGAGTTGGCACTGTTTCTATTGGTTATGGCGATGGCTATCCACGCTCCGCAGTTAATGGAACCCCTGTGTTAGTCAAAACTAAATCTCAGGTTTTACGAACACAAATAATTGGTCGTGTTTCCATGGATATGATTACCATCGATCTTTCCGGGATTGACGATGTGCAAATAAATGATGAAGTCATACTGTGGGGAGAAGGTCTATGCGCGGACGAGGTCGCTAGACACGCGAACACGATCTCCTATGAGCTTTTTTGTAAGGTCACTAAAAGAGTACCTTTCATTTATAACTAACAAAAACACACTGCTTCGAATTCAGTCAGACACCCACTAATAATTTAATGGCAAAAACCAAGATATCTTTTGTATGCACAGATTGCGGCGCCGAGCACGGGCAATGGCAAGGTCAATGTGTTGCCTGCAAAGCCTGGAATACTCTCTCTCAGGTAAATCTAGGTGCAAGTTCTTCTCCCGCAACCAAAGCTGATTTTCGCAAGCAAGGATACGCCGGCGAGCAATCCAATGTGCAAAACCTCTCGGACATCGACTTACAATCTTTGCCCCGCTACTCCAGTTCCATCACTGAACTAGACCTAGTGCTGGGTGGTGGCTTGGTTCCTGGATCGGTTGTGCTTATCGGCGGAAATCCTGGCGCTGGTAAAAGTACTTTGCTTCTGCAAATTATGTGTCAGCTCGCCCATGAGGGTAGGCCTGCACTCTATGTCACCGGAGAAGAATCTCTTCAACAAGTAGGCATGCGGGCGAATCGACTCAATTTGCCCACCGACAATTTAAAAACGTTGGCTGAGACAAATGTCGAGCACATATGTCAGGCAGCTCAACAAAACCAACCCGAATTACTCGTTGTGGATTCCATTCAGGTCATGCATAGCAGCGATGTGCCTTCAGCGCCTGGTAGCGTATCGCAAGTTCGAGAATGTGCTGCCTATTTAATTCAGTTTGCAAAACAAACTAACACTGTTCTCTTTTTAGTTGGGCACGTAACAAAAGAAGGCAACCTTGCAGGCCCGAAAGTTCTCGAACACATGATTGATTGTTTCATCATGTTAGAAGGGGGTAATGACAAAAAGTACCGAATTCTTCGTGGCCAAAAGAATCGCTTTGGTGCGGTGAATGAGCTAGGGGTTTTTGCCATGACTGAGCATGGCCTGAAGGAGGTAAAGAATCCTTCGGCAATATTTCTTACTCGTACTGAAGAAGACGCACCAGGATCATCGGTCATGGTATTGTGGGAAGGCACGCGACCACTACTCGTGGAGATCCAAGCATTGGTTGATGCTAGTCCACTCGGCAATCCCCGCCGAGTAGCAGTGGGCTTGGAGCAAAACAGACTCGCCATGCTGTTAGCAGTGCTCCATCGTCATGGAGGTTTGTACATGGCGGATCAAGATGTATTTGTAAATGTTGTCGGCGGCGTAAAAGTTTCTGAAACTAGTGCGGACCTTGCATTAGTACTCGCAATTGTTTCGAGTTTTAAAGATCAGGCATTGGACAAGGATCTGGTTGTATTCGGCGAATTAGGATTGGCAGGAGAGATAAGACCAGTGCCCGGAGGTCAAGAACGCCTGGCAGAAGCTGCCAAACATGGATTCAAAAAGGCAATCGTTCCGAAAGCGAATTTGCCAAAATCAAAGATCAAAGGGCTTGAAGTAATTGGCGTTACTAAATTAACTCAAGCATTAGAAGCCATTTAAAACTAATCAGGCGCTCTCGCAAAGTCCTGTTTAATTGTCTTCATGCACCACCAGTAGTGCATTGCGCACCAGATATTTACTAACACCGTAATGGACATGGCATAACGCAATCCATCTACACCGACGCTTGGCGTTAGAAGATCACTAACGAATCCAGTAACCATGGGCCCCAATCCGAGACCAATCAAATTTAATACAAATAATAAAACGGCCGAGCCCATTGCGCGCATGCGAATGCCAACGAGAAAATGCGTGGATGCCAAACAAGGTGCGAGATACCAACCGCCAAAGAAAACCGGAACAAAGTAAGAGTAAACCGCTATGTATGCATCCGGCATTAACAAGAATGTATTAAGAGCGAACGGTACGGCAATTATGGTAGATACAAATGGAATCCAGATGTACCAGGTCATGTCTCCGGTCTTTTTGTTCATGTGGTCAGCTGCCCAGCCACCAAAAAAAGTGCCTGCCAGCCCACCAACTCCTGCAATTATTCCGTAGTACCAACCGATATCCAGAATTGGCATTCCATGTACTCGCCCAAGAAATAGGGGCATAAAATTTCCCATGCCGTAAGTGACAAATGCATGCAGTGCACAGGCAAAAGATAAGTGGCGAAACGATTTTCTTTCCCAAAGAAATCCCATTACGCGGAAGAAGCCAGGTGGTTGCACATCTTTGCGAGCTTCCGCCATGCCACGTGGGGGTTCTTTAATAAAGAATCGAACCACCAAAGCAAGTAGAACACCCGGTAATCCAACGACGATAAACGCAGTACGCCAATCAAACATCTGTACCAGGTAAGCACCACCAACAGTTCCAACCAGAATGCCCCCGTAAACACCTAAGGAATAAATAGAAAGAGCTGTTGCTCTTTGTTCTGCCGGAAAGATATCTGACACGATTGAATGAGAAGGTGGGGATCCGCCGGCTTCACCAATACCAACACCGAAACGCGCCATAAAAAGCTGAGTGAAATTTTGCGCAGCACCACAGAGAGCTGTCATTAAACTCCAAACTGTGACTGATATAGCGATGATATTGCGGCGGTTACTGATGTCTGCCCAGCGCGCGATTGGAATACCCAGAGTTGTATAAATAGCCGCGAATGCCAAGCCAGATAACATTCCGAATTGGCCGTCGGATAATTCCAAATCTTCAATTATGTATTGGGCAAGAACATTGATGACCTGGCGATCGACAAAGTTCGACACATATACAACAGTAAGAATGCCTAAGACGAGGTAGCGGTAATAAGGATTCTTATAAGCCTCGATAATCGCATTGTCTTTTTCAGAAAGATTAGAAGCAGAATGTTTATCTTTAAAAACCGAATCCGTGTCGTCACCAACGTCAGTTGTCATGGCTGGTTTCTCTTATTCTTGTTATGTGGATTTACAGTGGTGGCGATGAAAACATTTATTCTGCGGAGAGTCTACGAATTAGTACCGCGCTAAGCTGTGCCCGTTCTACTAATGAGCTAACCCGAGCCTCTTCGCGGTTCGAGTGAGCTCCAGTTCCAGCAACACCAAGAGAATCAAGAGTCGGCAGTCCAGCCGCTTGAGTAAGAGATCCGTCGGTTCCACCGCCGGAATCAGCTACTCCTAGTTCCTGTCCCAACAATCTGCCGATAGCACGAGCTTTTTCTAGGAGATAATCACTATCAACTGTTGGAATTTTTGGTGGCCGATGCAAGCTGATCCATCTGTCCGTTGTAATTTCACCGGAATCTACTGGATAGCTGTAAACTGAATTCGCAATCTCTTCAAATTGTTGCTGAGCAGCCACGCCTTGTTCCATTTCTGGGTAGCGCAGATCGACCAGTGCTTCAGCGCAAGGTGCGACTGTGTTTCGTGCTTCACCCCCATTCACGATACCAACATTGACTGTAACCCCAGTTTCATAGTCTGTCATATTTTCAATTTCAACAATTTTGTAAGCAAGCTCTTTGATGGCAGATCTACCTTGTTCATGTGCACCACCTGCATGGCTGGCTATACCATTAATTACGAAACGAGCCTGACCCAGGCCTTTGCGGATTCGAGTTAAATTGTTAGTACCAGAAGATTCATAAACCAAACCCCAGTCATGAGCTTGCGCCTGCTCTTCAATGTACTTTCGCGATGATAAGGATCCAATCTCTTCGTCACTGTTTAGTAGTATCGAAATATGTTTGTCATCGAGTTCACTGAATTCATGTAGTGCCTTTAATGCATACAACATGACGACAAGCCCACCATGCATATCTGCGACTCCCGGCCCATGCATGACATCACCGTTTATGTGAAAAGTTTGGAACGGACTATCTAGTGGAAATACTGTATCGAGATGACCTATGAGCAAAAACTTCGGACCTTCACCAGACTTTGTCGCTAGAAGATGATCACTTACATCAATGTTGTAATCGTTGCTAGGGCAGCTTGGCATAGCGATGCGGTCTCCTGGCAAAGTTGAAATAGAAAACCCGAGCCGTCTTAACTCGTCGCTAAAGATCGTTGCCATTTCATCGACGCCGACTTTGTTGAGTGTTCCGGAATTAATATTGGTAATGCGTTCCATTAGATTTAGCATGTTGTCTTCCTGAGATGTTAGCCAAGAATTAATTTCTTGCTCTCTCTCAGAAATCGCTGATTCAATGTTTTCCGCCGCCATCACTTGCGTCGGTGAAAAAACGAGTAACAACGCGATGATAAAGGTTTTACTGTGTTTCATTAACTACTTCTCTCAAATTACTTTTCTTCTGACTCTGTCTTCTTCTTTAAGCAACTAATTTCTAAAGCCATCAGTCATTAAGCTTCTCTCACGCATGCGCCAACCTTCCGGGGTTTTCTGCCAGACAATTCGATAAATTCCCGAGCTACTAATATAAGCAGTCGAATTGTTTGCAGTTTGATGAGTTATTAGCGCCATATTTTCTGTGACGGCACTTTCTGCATTAAGCTCCAAAAACACTATCCCGGAAAAATAGTGGCGCGTTTGTCGATCCGCTAATCGGCCCTGATGAGATCGTCTGGCGTATTCAAAAATTGATGCTCTACCTTTCAGTCGGGAACCATCAACCAGTTCGCCATTGAGTCGTCGTTCCATTACTGCTTCCTCGGTAAACAACTTAGAAAACCCTTCCGAATCTTTACTATCCCAGCGGTAGGCATACTGGGTAAGCATGTCCGTAATCGCTAGCCTGTTAGCTATTTCGTCAGTTTCATTTGCAGTTGCAAGTGAAGTAGAAACCAGTCCAGAGAATAAGGTGAATAGCCAAAACCGGTTATTAAGGGGGTGCAGTTTTTTTGCCATTTCGCGCTCCTTATAAGATCCGTTAGCATAGCAATTTAGAGAATCTATAAATAGGATGCCCGCTGGAACATTGGCCCGGAAGCAACATAAAGTGGGGCCGGGGACTTTTTCGCATTAATATAATATTGGGGCTTGCAATCTGGCAGGCACTCGCTAAAGAAATTTAGCTTCTAAACTAGAATTTTATTTCTGCAGTTTCTCATATTTTCTGTTCTGTGCGATTTTTTTAAATTGCGCTAAATTCTGGACAAAAGCCGCTAGTGTTAGTACGAAATAGTCCACAGAACCCTTATCAAATGATAGTCTTGCGCCCACATGCGAAATAGCATCAAATATAGGTAACTAAAGGCTTGGAGAGGGATAAATGACCAGGTTTGTAACGCGTCGCGAATTTCTAAATCTAGTGGGAGCTGTAGGAGGGAGCTCAGCAGCGCTCAGAGCAGGTTCGGCGCTGGGTTTGTTACCAGTCACAAAGACAGCAAAAGCACTCGATCTTTTCGCTCTTGGCACGAATAGTAAGAAGGTAGCAATTCTTGGAGGGGGGCTTTCTGGATTGACGGTCGCTTATGAATTGGGTAAGCGAGGATATGAGTGCACTATATTGGAAGCCTCTCATCGATGTGGAGGAAGAGTCTTTACTGTGCGTAATGGGGACCTTATTGATGAAATTGGGAATCGCCACTATTGTGAGTTTGACGATGAGCCTCACATGTATTTTAACGGCGGTGCCGCGCGCATTCCTAGCTTTCATAATAATTTACTGGCCTATTGTAAAGAGCTCGATGTAGAGCTCGAGGTTTTCGTTGGAGAAAACAACAATGCCTATTTCCAAGATGAAGCATTGTTAGGCGGTAAACCTGTCCGTATAAAAGACTACAAGACCAACGTTCGCGGTTTTCTTGGAGAAATGTTGGCAAAATCAATGTCAGAACAAGAAATGAATGAGCCATTCACCGAGCTAGAGGCAGAAAATCTACTGAGCATTATTCATTCATTTGGAGATTTGCGCGAAGGTGGCGAGTATACAGGAAGTTCGAGAAGCGGCTACAAGACTGGAGGATTCACTACGCATGGCGTGCAAAAGGAAATAATTGAGTTTCGAGATCTTTTAAAAAGCCGATTGGGAGGGAGGATAATGACGGCAAGTGAAGGGGAGCAAGGCCCCCCCTTACTTCAAGCCAAAGACGGCATGGATAACATAATCGCCGGGTTCCTGAGAGTGGTTGGTCAGGAAGTGAAATACCGGGCTATGGTTTCAGCGATAAATGTTACGAACAATGGTGTAGAAATAACTTATGACCAAGATGGAGTTAGACATTCTTTAAATGTTGATTACTGCTTTAACTGTATTCCCACTCATTTAATTACTGGCTTGGACCACAATTTTCCAGCTGACTATGTTAAAGCGATGAAGTATGTGCGAAGGGGTGATGCATATAAAGCGGCATTCCAAGCAAAAGAAAGGTTTTGGGAGAAAGAGGACATTTATGGGGGCATTACTCGAATGAATAATCGTAGTTCGAGCATTTGGTACCCTTCTGGTGGGATACATAAAAATAAAGGAGTCATTCTCGCTGCGTATAACTTCCAAGGGGGTTTGTATCATACCAACATGACACAAGAGGAAAGAATCGAAAGTCATATAAAGGATGGAGAAAAAGTACATCCAAACTATCGAAGTCTAGTTGAAAAGCCAGTCACAATTGCATGGCACCGGATGAATCACATGCTTGGTTGTGCCGCTCGTTGGAATCGAAGCCGCAGTGGTTGGACAGCTGAGGAACAGCTTATGTTTGATACTTTGCAAAAACCTGTTAATGGGCGACATTATGTTATAGGTGATCAAATTACAGTACATGTAGCCTGGATGGAGAGTGCGATTCAATCTGCACACTGGGCAATGGAAGATTTGGATAAGCGAGTGCGTGCAGAATTAGCATAAACTTGTTTTATGTATCCGGGGGATACCTGGCCCTTTCTCAGAAATTAGAATGAATACAATGCAACTAATAATACCTCTCGTGTTTATGTTCATCCTTCCATGGATGAAGGCAAATGCGGCTGAAGAGAATGAATCCTATAATGATCGTTACTGTACTACATGTCATGGTGCTGATGGTCGTGGTAACTACGGAGTGCAGGCACCAAGGTTGGCTGGCATGGAACCTTGGTATCTGCAACGTCAATTGGAAAATTTTCGCGCAGGCCTTCGGGGTGTTCATCCTAGCGATATCGAAGGCATAGCCATGCGACCCATGGCGACAAAACTAACTGATGAAAGCATAGCTGATATTATTGAATGGGTGGGTAGCTGGGATTATGTTTCTACGGAGAACACCATCGAAGGTGATGCCAGAGCAGGAGCTCAGCTCTTCACTCAATGTGCCACCTGTCATGGTGTCGATGGCCTGGGTAATGAAGCTTTGGGCGCGCCGGCCTTGCGCGGTCAGAATGACTGGTATCTAGTTACCCAGCTGAAAAATTTTAAACAAGGATGGCGCGGGAATGAGAACGGGGATACTTTTGGCCAGCAGATGATGGCAATGACGCAAATGCTGACAGATGATGCTGCAATAAATAATGTTGTGAGTTATATCAATACATTGGGAAGGGACTAGAGAGAATCCTCGATTTCGCTATTGGTCTCCTCTCGGCTGCGCTATATACTCAAGAAAATTCAGACTTAAAAAATAATAAGTATGCCGATGCGCTTAATTAAAGTGCACTCTCTTCAGGAGTAATGCAAATGTCTGCTTTAGCCATTGTAAACCTCGTAGTCTTCGCCGCCCTTTTAAGTTTCCTTTTCCAGCTATCTAAAAGAGGTTTTGGCTTTTCGAAATTAGTTCTAATTGGATTGGTTCTGGGCACTTTGTTCGGGACTTATCTTCAGGTTATTTTCGGTCCAGGGCATGAAGTCTCACAGGAGACAATTGAGTGGACAAACGTTGTAGCAAACTCCTTCGTGAATCTTCTACGCATGATAATTATCCCCCTTATCCTGGTGACCATGATTGCCGCTGTACTTAAAGTGGATGAGATTAAGTCACTCGGGAAAATCGGTGGCTCTGTCGTTGCCATACTCGTATTTACCACTATGATTTCGGCGGTGGTTGGTATAATCATGGCTTCCGCAACCGGATTGGATGCAACGGAATTTAATCTAGGTGAAAGAGAGGCGGCCAGAGCAGAACTCTTGGAGTCACGCCAGGACAGTGTTGCCGATTTGAGTATTCCTCAGTTGCTGACAAGTATGGTCTCTTCAAACATATTTAGAGATCTCAGCCAAGACAGAAGTATTTCCATAATTGCAGTTGTTATCTTTGGTTTGCTCTTTGGCATCTCGGCATTATTAGTTGGCCAAGAAGACAAGGCCCACGGAGAACGCATACGAGGTTTTATAGAGACTACCCAGGCCGTTGTGATGCGGCTAGTTAAGATTGTTATGAGCCTAACACCCTATGGCGTTTTGGCTTTAATGACCAGAGTCATGTCGACCTCTGATGTCGATGCAATAGTTACCCTTATAAGTTTTGTCATCGCTTCCTATATTGCTATTGCAATTATGTTTGCGATTCACGCTTTTATGATTGGATTATTAGGTGCAAACATAAAATCCTATTTTCAAAAAGTATGGCCAGTGCTTACATTTGCATTTGTTACACGTAGTTCGGCTGCAACGATCCCCTTGACGATTCGAGCACAAATCGAGGAATTAAAAGTACCCGCACCAATTGCGAATATCTCAGCGTCTTTTGGCGCAACGATTGGGCAAAATGGATGTGCAGGTATTTACCCTGCAATGTTGGCCGTCATGGTCGCGCCGAGTGTAGGCGTTGAGGTGGACTTGGGCTTTATTGCCTATCTGGTGTTGGTAATTGCCATTGCTTCATTCGGCATCGCCGGTGTTGGTGGTGGAGCAACTAATGCTGCCTTGGTGGTTTTACCACTCATGGGATTACCTGTTACGGTAGCTGCCTTATTAATTACGATTGAACCGCTTATAGACATGGCTCGTACTGCACTTAATGTAAATGGTGCGATAACAACAGGTATGATCACTTCGCGTTTTATTGGTGATGGGGTCGAGTCAGATGCGCCGGCTATGGCCGATCAGCCAGTGCAGGAAAACTAACTACAGGATTTCAAATCGGTCAATTTTGGAGGGAAGACGATTATGAGAATTAGAAAGTCAGTTGCGGCATTTATCATGCTGGCATTAATGGGGGTAGCAACTTACGTTAGCGCGCAAGAAATTTCTCGCAATAATGAAGGTAGGTACTTCTATACCAGCATTACTATTCCGCCAGGTGCAGAGACCATGTATCTAAGTGGATCTGGTGCCCGATCTAATGAAGATGGGACTTGGGGAGACATGCGTCAGCAAACAATCGATACCTTTGCGCGCTTTCAACAAACCCTTGAAGAACAGGGGTGGTCAATGAGCGATATCGTCCAGGTGCGCGCCTTTGCAGTTTCGGGTGAAGACGGTTTGGACTTCGCAGGCTTTAAT
The DNA here is from genome assembly GCA_045565735.1 of Pseudohongiellaceae bacterium. Lineage (GTDB taxonomy): Bacteria > Pseudomonadota > Gammaproteobacteria > Pseudomonadales > Pseudohongiellaceae > UBA9145. The sequence continues at coordinate 4,634 of JBJLER010000006.1, read as the reverse complement.
TCAGGTTATTCAGAGTTTTTTGGTACAGTAGAAAATCCTAATAAGCCAGTACGATCTTTTGTAGAAATCGCCGGTCTGGTGGTTGACGGCTGGTTGATAGAAATCGAAATTCGCGCAGCCCGCATGCCTTAACCACCAAAGCACTTGTCTATAAGGGTCGATTGTTGGTGCACTTGCATCAGTCGATCCTTTTTTATTAGAACAAGAATTAATAGAAAATTTTAAGGCACAATATTGTGTTTATTCGCATCCCCAAAACTACTAAGTGATGAACATTCAGACTAATTCTCACACGCTCAATAGGAGTCCCACCTTCTGTCAATGGATATGTTAGCCCTATGCCAGCTATAAACTCTAAAATATCCAGCATTTTGATTTGGATATCATTATTTCTTGCCAGCCTTTCTGTTTCATTATCCTTTGGTCAGTCGACTCTCGAGCTGGACGAATTCAATGCCGCTTATCTTCAGTATGGAGAAACTAAAGACACCCAGCCGAATATCGCTAGGGAAGCCGCAAGGCGCGCTTATGAGCTTGGAAGAGAATTGTTTGGTGTGGAGAGTGAGCGCAGTGCAATACTTGCCATTAATTACGCCACCTTGATCGAAGACGAAACCCAAAGCCAAGAGTATTTGGATGAAGCGGTGGAAGTTTACCAGAGAGTTTTCGGTTTCGGATCTGAAGCGATTATTGATCCTCTTATGCGATTGGGTCGAACCCTTAATGATCGAGAACGGTTAACACTAGCGAGCCAGTATTATGAGCGGGCGTTACAGTTGTCGCGAGACCATTTGGGTGAGGATTCAAGTAAAGCTGGTAACGTAGAGCTGGAACTAGCTTCTTTAAGTTTGCGCGTAGGAGACTTAGATCAGGCCAATGCAAGATTGGAACGGGCAAGATCAATCTTGAGTGGCTATACGGACCCTGGGTCCCAAAGCGGCATGACTCGAATAGATCTTTTAAAAGGCGAATACTTTATTGCAACAGAACAGTATCTGGAAGCAATTGAGCCCTTGCTCGCTTCATTGGGAAAATTTGTTCGCTTCCCAAGCGCTGCGATTACAGTCCGAAATAGAATTGCGCTAATAAGAGCTTATGAAAACCTGAGTGAACAAGAACTCGCCACTGAACACTGCTTGGCAATAGGGATAACCCAACGCATAAGAGAAGGAGAAAATCTAAGGCCGGTTTATACAGTTACACCTGAGGTGCTTAGAAATATAGAACAAAACCAAGCAATAAGAGTTGAGTTCCGAGTCGATAGAGAGGGCTTCGTCAGAGAGCCTCAGATTCAAACTGATATTGAAGATGCTGAATTGCATCAAGCAGTAATTAGGGCAATAGCACAGTTTCGCTTCGCGCCCAGATTCATAGACGGCAGTTTTGTCGAAAGTCCAAATCAATACTTCGTGTTTTAATAAGATTGAAAAAATTGAGGAATAATTCCATGTCCAGAACAAAATTTCTTATTAGTTTCTGTTCTTGTTTCTTTTCTATTAGTACTCTCGCACAAAGTGTCGGTGTTTTCGAAACTGGTATTAGGGATCTGCAAACTGGTCTCGAAGACGGAACTACAACTTCCGTTGAGCTGGTTGATTTGTATCTTGCCAGAATCGCTGCCTATGACAAACAGGGTCCTGCACTTAACAGTATCGTGCGAATTAATAGTCGTGCGAGGGAGCAAGCTGCTGAATTAGATGCTGAAAGGCTGCGCACCGGAGCTCGTTCTTTACTCCACGGTATACCTGTATTAATCAAGGACAATTACAACACTACCGATATGCCAACAAGCAATGGCTCGGTTGCTTTTGCCAACTACTACCCAAGTCATAATGCGACTCAAGTGGATTTGTTGTTAGAGGCGGGTGCGGTGATCATCGCTAAAACTAATTTGCATGAATATGCGCGTGGTATAACGAGCATAGCTTCATTGGTCGGTCAAACTAAAAATCCTTATGACATTCGTCGTGCCCCTGGGGGATCCAGTGGCGGAACTGCTGCAGCAGTAGCAGCTAGCTTTGGTGCGGTTGGAATGGGTTCCGATACTTGTGGATCCATACGTATTCCTTCTGCTTATAATAATCTGATTGGATTAAGACCTAGTAAAGGATTGTCCAGCATTCATGGAATTATGCCTTTATCACATACACAGGATACGGGAGGGCCCTTAGCAAGAAATGTTGAAGACCTCGCAATTGTTCTAGATCTGACTGTTGGCTATGACAGCAATGATGCAGCAACCGCTGTAATGCAAACTATATCGCCACCAAATTTTCTCGATTCATTGGAATCAGTTCAATTAGAGGGAATGCGCTTCGGAAAAATCACAAACTATTTTGAAGATTCTAACCCTGGCGTTCGCAATACTATTGAAGAGGCATTGGAGTGGTATGAAGAACAGGGAGTTGAGATTATAGAAATTGAAATACCTAATCAGAGTGATTTACTCAGCGCATCTTCAGTTATTGGATTTGAATTTACCGAAGATCTAAATCAGTATCTTGCTAGTAATGACAATCCACCCGTTATTAGTGTTAATGAAATTGTAGATCTCAGTTTGTATCACGAAGCTCTTGAACAAAGCATGATAAGAAGCGTGGAAGAGGAGCGTGATGAAGAAGAATATGCTAGTGCACTAGCAGGGCGAACAATTCTACGGGATGCTATAGAAGCCATATTCTCAGAATATGAACTGGATACTATGGTTTATCCAACAATCACCCAAATCCCTGTGATGATAGGGGATGGTCAGCCGGGAACTGCATGCCCCTTGGCGGCTAATTCTGGTTTGCCTGCGCTCTCTGTTCCAGTTGGGTTTACAAATAGCGGGTTGCCGGTGGGTATGGAATTAATGGGTCAACATTTTCAGGATGCTGAACTATTAGCAATTGCCAAACCCTATGAAGAGGCGAATAGCACACGTAAATCTCCATTTGTAACTCCAGCCCTTGTAAGTGGAGCACCGCCAGCAAACGAATCTCTGCAAGTTCGTTTTAATCGGGATGGAGTTTCATTCATGGCCAATTTTGAATACTCCATAGTCACAAATAATCTCATTTATGAACTTAGTTTAATGCAGAATAATAGTGCTGAAGTATTTGCCATTACATTGATAATCGACACTGGAGATATTGAAGGCTTAAATGAAGCGATGGTGTTAAACCTGCTAGGCCCTAACACATCGCAAGCATCAGGTGATTATTTTATGAGTCCAGATTTTCGTGAGGCGTTTGAGGAAGAAAGGGTTTACTTCAGGGTGTTTGCTGAATCGATGCCAATTTCAGGTGTAACTCAATCAGTTCGTTAGCTAAATAAGCTAGGTTGGCTGCCAGAAAAAACAGCGTAAGTATAAATTTCTGAGCAATTCAGTTCTCTAAAAGGTCTAAAATTCTATTCTTGAATTCCTCGACTGTAAGAGCTCGTTCAATTGATAAGGCACTAGAGTCAACTAGAACTCCAGCCGCAACATCGCCATCACCTTCGATAATTGCTTGAGGTTTTTTTATTACTGATGGTATAGAAGAAACAGATTGAATATCTGTTACCGTTTGACGATCGATAGTTCTTACTCGTCGCTCGCCGAATTCTTGTTCAATAATAAAATGTCCCTGGGACCAACCAATTAGAGGATTCAAAAGATCTCTGCTGGTGGATTCAACGAAGTAGATGCCGTCTTCACCTTCCTTAGGAATCTCAAGGCCACGCACCTCAACAATCTGACCCATAAACGTTCCGCCAGCAAACTTAAGTTCAATGGTATCTGCCGAGAAGTCACCCTTTACTACATCATGTACTGTAAAAGTAACATAAGTATGAATGATGCCAGTGTTAGAGTTTTGTCGCGTTTCATGCAATATTACTTCACCTTCGAAAATTAATTCTGCTTCATTAGCAACTTCATCAATATCCATTCCGAGGATCGTCGTGGCACCAGTGCCTGTTGTGTAAGCAACGAAGACACAAAGCAGAATATTAAATATATCTTTAGGTAAGGCCATGATTTTCAATGTTGCGCGCTAAATATTTCTCTCTAGATCCTGAGTATACCAACTGCTTATTATGCAATAGTTTAGGTTTCTTATTTTTATAAAATTTACAAACATTCTTTGGCAACTTTTCACTTGGTGGGTTCTATCCAATTTCAGTTAAAAGGCGACTCTGTCACGGACTAACCGGTTATAGCATTGAAGGTTCAGTCTCCCAGGCAAGGTAGGTTTCCTCAGGTATAAAATACATGTGTACAGTGTATCTTCCGCTGGTCGACTCATTAGTTCCGAAATGAAGTATGTGGACATTGTCGATGGGCGGAATCGGGATACCATCAAGTGGCATTGCAGCAGACCAAGACACACTGTTCATTAAATCCTCTTGGTTGAGAACATATTCTATAAAAATGAGCTTGTCAGCCGCCTCACCATATATGACCCCAAAATCGCCTACTGTTGTTGGTTGACGACTATATTGCCCACGAGAAATCTGTTCTGAAAGATTTGTGAAATGACGGCCCATGCCGGGGCAGAAGCGTGTTTCGGGAAAATGGTCACAGGCGAATACTTCGTATTCATTAGGCAGACTGGCAGCCGAAGGCAGCTGACCAACTGGTAGCATTGAGGGCTTTAAACCTTTTGGAGGCG
>JBJLER010000005.1:0-42626 GCA_045565735.1 Pseudohongiellaceae bacterium | reverse complement strand
CTATGAGTTTAGTAGCAATAGTTGTTGTACTTGCCTTAGTGCAATATTCTGCGTTTGGTATTTTAGTGGGAAGAGCTCGCGGCAAATACAACGTGCCTGCTCCAGCTATAAGTGGAGATCCTACTTTTGAACGCTATTTTCGCGTGCAGCAGAACACTGCTGAGCAAATCATCATATTTCTGCCGGCAATCTTTCTATCAGCTAATTTGTGGAGTCCACAAATTTCTGCTGGACTTGGAGTAGTTTACCTAGTTGGAAGATTTCTCTATCTGCGCAGTTACGTAGCAGATCCGAAATCCCGAAGTGCAGGATTTGCTCTTACATTTATACCAAGCGTAATCATGTTAATCGCTTCTCTTATATTTGCGGTTAGAAATATGATAGCGGGATAGATTAGAAATACTCGACGACGTTGAAGAAACTCAAAGCCAGGATAGTTTTTTTACTGAGAAACCAAATAAGAACAAGCAACGCAATCCAATAATCCTATGCGTAAACTTGTCATACTGATTCACCGTTACTTAGGCATTGGGCTAGCCTTAGTCTTCGTTCTCTGGTTCGCCTCCGGTTTCGCAATTATCTATACCGGAGGCATGCCAACACTAACTGAACATGAGCGCTTAGCTCGACTACCCAACCTAGATCTTGAGAGTATTTCAATATCTCCATCCCAGGCTCAGCGACTAGTCACAGCCCCGTCACCTCCCAAGCTGACTACAGTGATGGGAAGGACTGCTTATCAATTTTCAGAAAACAATGGCGGAGTTGTCTTTGCTGACGATGGATCGATACTTTCCAGCTCAATGATAAGTTCCAGTCAGATCATTAGTGATTTCATAGGGGTAGAAGACAAAAGCATTGAGAGAATAGGGCGGATCGAAGAGGTCGATCAGTGGACAATTGGTCTGCGTGGGGAATTACCACTGGAAAAATTTCGTGTGATCGATGATGCAGGAACAGAGGTATATGTCTCACCGAGATGGGGACAAGTAATATTGGTAACAACTTCTATGGATCGGTTCCTTGCTTGGATTGGTGCTATTCCTCATTGGCTTTATTTCGTTGATCTGAGAAGAAACACTGCACTCTGGTCCGATGTTGTTATTTGGTTATCTTCTCTCGGTTCCATACTTGCGGTACTTGGCATAGTCCTGATCTTTATCCAGTTGCGTAGTACAACACCATTCTCGTTCCGTAAGGCAATTCCATATAAAGGTGTCATGCGTTGGCATTACATCACTGGTCTTTGTTTTGGATTGGTAACTCTAACCTGGGTGTTTAGTGGACTACTATCGATGGATCCATACGAATGGACTCGTGCTCGGGGATTAACGATCGATAGAAGCTTGCTGCAAGGTGGAGATCTCGAATTACAAAGATTTGATGAATTGAATCAGCAAACCATTCGAAATGAAATTTATGAATCCTTAGCGGGAGCAGAGCTTAAAGAAATCGAATTTAAGCTTTCGCAAGGAAATTATTATATAAGCGCTATTAAATCTGATACTGATTCAACTTGGGGATTTGGTCGCCAACTTATCCGGCTTGAAGGTCTAGAAACAAAGCAGGATTTATTCGATACGGGATACATCATCGAGCAGCTAGGCGAAAGCCAAGCTGCTGCAATTGTTTCTACAGATATTCTTCGAGAATATGACAGCTATTATTATTCCAGAGCCTCCACACAGGGGCCTTCCAGGCCATTGCCGGTTTTAAGAGTGCGTTTCGATGATTCGGCGGGTAGTACTGTTTATGTTGATTTAAATAGTAGCGAAGTAGTCTTTCAAAGCAATGACTCGAGGCGAATGGAGAGATGGTTCTATAATGGTTTTCACAGTCTGGACTTTGGATTTTGGTATGGCTCGAGACCGGTTTGGGATATCGTTGTTATATTGTTATTAAGTGGCGGATTGGTATTAGCAGTGATTGGCACTTATATAGGAATAAGGCGATTGTATTTAAATACTCGGGAAATGTTTTCTTAAGATTGCAATTTATGCTCTCGATGTTCAGTAAGTGGGAAACACAAGCCTTTTCTCGGGAAGTTCTAAGTAATTGAAAATTTTGGGATACTTGTCTATCCCGCAGCGTCGAGATCGCGAACTATATTTGTAAGGCCCCGAAAATCGGTCTTTCCACTGCCCATGCGGGGGAACTCATGAACTATGACATATTTCTTGGGTAGAGCGAGATTCGGTAGTTCTTCGGAAAGTTTCTTTATGACTTCCGTTTGGTCTATTTCAGCATTTGTTACTGCAACAATGCGTGATCCTCTTTTGGCGTCTGGTAACTCTACCGCACAGCATTCGATTTCTTCTGGGGTTACAGCGTTTAAGGTTTCTTCCACCATAACCAGTGAAATCATTTCACCGCCAATCTTTATAAATCGCTTCAGTCGACCCTTGTGCCATAGATAGCCATCTTCATCTAATAAGCCCAAGTCGCCAGTGTCATACCAACCGGATTTAATGCGGAGATGGGTTTCCTCAATATCGTTTAGATACCCCTGCATTACTCCCTGACCCTTAACCATGATCTTGCCAGTTTCTCCTCGCGGGCATTCTTCGCCAGTATCGATGTTTTCTATCTTTACTTCGGTTCCTGGAATGGGGATGCCGATACTGCCCGGCCGGTTAGCGTCTCTTGGATTAACGGAAATCACCGGAGATGTTTCTGTCGCGCCATAACCTTCAAATATTTCTAATCCATGTTTCTCGCGATAAAGTTCACGTAATGAGTCAGGACACTTGTCAGCACCGCTTACGGTAAGTTCTACGCTTTCAAAATCACCAGGTTCCGATTGACGCGCATAACCTTCGAGGAAAAGAGGAGTGCCTACTAACAACGAAGGCTTATCTTCCTTAATAATCTTAGCGACCGTCTTGAATTCTAAAGGATTAGAATAAGTGATCGCCTTCATTCCTAAACATAATGGTGTCCATAAGTTAATTGTAAGACCAAACACATGAAAGTAAGGCAATACCGCTAACAAGTTATCCATGCCATAGATATCCATCATGTTTGAAAAAGAATCTATGTTGGACAAAAGGTTTCTTTGTGTAAGTTGTACGACTTTGGGATCTTTTTCACTTCCACTCGTAAAAAGAATTACTGCTGGCCTTTCTAGGTCGGCAGAGCCAGTGAGTCTTTTCAACCAAGAGGAGGGAAGTTTGGATTTGAGTAGTGCGCTTAATTGTTCGAAGCGAGAGAGGTTTTCCAGAATGTCTTCCATAAAGATCATATCTGGTAATTCTTCGCATCCAATCTTATCTAATAATGCTCTAGCGGTGACTATTTTTTTGAAGTCGCAAGTCTGTTGTGCATAGAGACAATTTTTTATTGCACCGGTTGAATAGTTAATCATTACTGGTGTTCTGCCTGCGAAGATCGCTCCCACTATAGCCAAAGCGCCACCGGCTGATGTGGGCAACATTATGCCTATGCGTCCACGTTCGAGTTTGCGAAAACGACGGGCAAGAATAAGCGCGGCGAGAAGCGCTCGCCCGAAAGAAAAGTCACGTCCGGTAGTTCTATCTACGATCGCGAGTTTGTCAGGGTTCGCCTTGGCGGCATCGATAAATCGGTGCTGTAACATGTTGGCATGTTCACATGAAACACTAGCTTGGAACAAGCTCAGGGGAGTGATACAGTTCTCAAGCTAATAAGAAATTGACAGGGGCAATTGTCCTAATAAATTCGAAGAATCCAATTATAGTTATGAGAAATCATTAATATGTTGTTCAAGGGAAGTTGTCATTGTGGCGCAGTAAATTTTCAAGTAGAAGCACAAGAAGATGCAGAAATTGAAAACTGTAGCTGTTCAATTTGCACGATGTCGGGCTATTTGCACCTAATTGTTCCAAAAGACAACTTTAAGATTTTGAATGGTAAGTCGGACTTATCGACTTACACATTTAATAGTGGTGTCGCTCAACACTACTTCTGTAAAACTTGCGGTATAAAACCTTTTTACATTCCAAGATCGAATCCCGATGGTGTAGATGTAAATGTTAACTGTCTGGATGAACCACCAGCAAAGATGCGGATTGTAGATTTTGATGGTCAGAACTGGGAGCAGAACGCTCATACCTTAGCGCACAAAAGCAAACCATCTCCAGCTGAATAGCAGTATTACTTTTCGGTTATCCTCTTAATTCTTTTTATGCCCTTTAAACACATCAACACAGTATGGCTAGGCATCGTAGCCATTATTCTTATTTGGTTGTTGTTTAATCCAGAAATAGCAAGTCAAGAGTCGATCTCAAATTTCCTAAACGGCTTAGGGACGATGGCACTGCTAGTCTATGTGCTGGTGTCACTGACTCGGGCAGTATTGATGATTCCAAGCACACCGTTTGTACTAGCAGGTGCTATCTCATTTCCAGATATGCCGGTAGTGGTTTGGTTGATCTCAGCCACGGGAGTTGTGGTCGGGGCCTTCCTAGTATACAGTTTCCCCTCTTTTGGGAACTACGATGAATTTCTGGAAGGGAAATACCCGGATAAGATCGCGTTTCTAAAGGAAAAAATGCATAGCAAATTTGCATTTTGGATAATAGCAGGATGGGCATTTTTCCCACTGGTCCCCACCGATGCGGTGTGCTATGTGGCAGGGATGGCAAAAATGTCCTATAAAAAAATGATCGTCCCATTGCTGATAGGTCAACTACCGTTGGCAACTCTTTATATTTTTTTAGGGACTGAAATCGGTGAGTGGCTGAGATTATGACAGCGCGATTTAAATTCAGTGATTCGATCAAACTTATAAAGAACATCAAGACTACAGGGACGATTACTCCTAGTTCGAAAAATCTTGTCAGGCGTTTACTTGCGCCAATTGATTTTGAGAGAGCCGGTTGTATTGTTGAGCTCGGTCCTGGAAATGGTGTTGTAACGCGATCGCTGTTAAAGCGCATGCACAAAGATTGCATTCTTGTTTGCTTGGAGGTGAATAACGATTTCGTGAATCAACTTAATCGAGTCAATGACCCCAGGCTTCATGTTTACAACGCCTGTGCATCTTCAATTCGTCAGATACTGAATGAATTAGGCTTCGACAAAGTTGACTATGTTGTTTCCAGTTTACCACTCGCGCTAATAGACGATGATATTGTTCAAAACATTTTGGCAGAAGTGGATTCGAATTTGAAAGAGGGAGGTCACTTCTTGCAGTATCAATACAGTCTTGCCAATTACAGTGATGTAAAACCTATTTTTCGCGATGTAAAACTCAAGTTTACTTTGCGAAATATGCCTCCTGCATTCGTCTACGAGTGCATTAAATAACCGATCCTTCCGACCAATCAATTCAAGAGAGTTTTACTGTTGCTGGCTGTGAATAGTCGGCGTACACTTGCTGGTCACTCCTGACTGAAAGCGAGGAACGGTTTAACCTTTGGAGACGACTATGTCACTACGAATTAATGATGTTGCACCGAATTTTACGGCTCAAACCACTCATGGCGAGATGGACTTCCATGGATGGTTAGGCGATCAATGGGGAGTATTGTTTTCCCACCCTAAAGACTTTACTCCAGTATGCACTACTGAACTGGGATATATGGCTGGGCTGGAACAGGAGTTCGCAAAGCGTAATTGCAAGATAATTGGTCTGAGTGTTGATCCTGTAGACAATCATAATGAATGGGCGAAAGACATCGAAGAAACCCAAGGCCATGCAGTCAACTTTCCTATGATTGGTGATAGTGATCTGGCTGTGGCAAAGCTTTACAACATGCTTCCTGCTGATGAGCCAGGAACTTCAGAAGGTAGAACTGCAGCGACTAATGCAACAGTCAGATCTGTATTTATTATTGGTCCAGATAAAACGATTAAGCTCATGCTTACTTATCCAATGACTACAGGGCGAAACTTCGATGAAATTCTTCGAGTTTTGGATTCCATGCAACTTACTGCCAAACATAAAGTTGCTACGCCAGTGAATTGGAAAAATGGACAGGACGTCATTATTGTTCCTGCTGTTTCCGATGAAGAAGCTAAAGAAATGTTTCCCGATGGCTGGAACACGGTTAAGCCTTACTTAAGAACCGTAAAGCAGCCGTCGGACTAAAAAATATTTATGACAATTAGACTTTAGTGCTCTAACTTGAAAATTGCTTTGCGCTTCAAGTAGCCGATTACTCATTAAGCTTCGCTTAACTAGGGTTTTTACACTAATCAACTAGCGGAATTCGATTATCAGGATCCGGCCTGAAGATTAGATACGTGAGATCAGTTTCCAGCTCACTAAACCAGTGCGGTGTGTGACCAGGAATAATTATCACATCACCCGGCACAACGCGACGACTAACACCGTTTTCGATTGCAGTACCCCTTACCCAGTTTTCATTTTCCTGACGTGCATCAGTCATGGTGCCGCCAGTAACTAATGTGGCATAACCACTGAGCATGTAATAAATCTCTGTCGTGGTTACTTGATGTAAATTCGAACCGCCGGGAAATTCTTTCGGTCGAAATACTCCATAGACACCTACGCGATAATCTCCAGTAACTTCAACACTGCGAATCGGGCGGTCACTCACTCTATCTTTGGGAAGGTTATCTATAAACTTAACTATATCTTCTGCAGTTACATCCGTCGCAATTGGTGGAATCTCAGGGGCAAGAGTTTGCGCAAGAATGTATGTGGTTAATGATGTGATTACACCAAAGCCAAGAAAGCCAAAAGCTAATAATGTTTTTTTCATCGGATAGACTCCTGTCTTTAATCTAAAAATTGCGGTGCAGGGTTGAGTGCTGGACAAATGCTGGGTTGTTCAGCGCCTAAGCACGCAAATGCTAATTTTCACTTGGAAGTTTAAAGGCAAGCATCTCAGGACTATGCATGCGATCGCCGACTGCAACAGTTATGTATTGCTCACCCTCGTGCATGTAACTGATCGGTGGACTGGTAGTGCCGGCTTCCAGCTCTATTTCCCAAACAATTTCACCAGTTTGTTTGTCGTAGGCTCTAAACCATGGCCCACCACTGTTAGTCGAAATTTCTACTGGCATGTCGAATGGAATTCGGCCACCTGGACGCAGATTTGTAAATCCTTCACCTATAAACAGTAGAGATCCGGTAAGTAATGGAACTGGGCGACCGGGAACACCCAACTGCGGTAAGTCCAGGTGAGCAATTGCTGGGTTATCTCTTGGACCATCACCATTAGCCACCATCCAAACATGTTCGCCCGTGTTCATGTCGATCGCAGTAATGCGGCCATAAGGTGGTTTAAACAATGGCAAACCTCTGGGGCCTGCAATCCAGCGTCGCGATCCTTTGGTATAAGCCAAATTAGTTTCTTCGAGATCGCCGGGAAGAATGTCCGCAACAAACGGAGAAGTGATGGAAGGAATATAAAGATAACCAGAGTCAGGATCGAATGCTGCGCCTTGCACATCAGCACCCCCTTGCGAACCAGGTAATTGAATGGTTCCTTTAGTGCCATCTTCTGTCGCGACCGAAGGTGGAGTAAACACTGGGCCAGTTACGTATTGGTTAAATATCTCTAGTGCTTCTACTCTGAGCTCGGGTGTGAAATCAATCAGATTATCTTCAGTCGCTCCCAATCGGTCGAATGGTGCTGGCTTGGTTGGGAACGGTTGTGTCGGGGAAGTGACCTCTCCCGGCACAGTTGATTGCGGAACCGGGCGTTCTTCAATTTCCCACACCGGTTCGCCGGTTTCACGATCGAAGACAAAGGCAAAAGCCTGTTTGGTTAATTGTGTTACTGCTTTTATTTCGCGGCCGTCAACAGTGATGTCCATAAGAATTGGTGCTGCCGGTGGATCGTAATCCCATAAACCGTGATGCACAGTTTGGAAATGCCAGATGCGTTCACCGGTTTCTACGTCGACAGCAACAATGCTCTGGCTGAATAAGTTGTCACCAATACGATGACCACCATACATATCATTAGTTGAGGATGAGATAGGCATATAGACCATGCCAAGATCTTCATCCGCACTAAATAATGCCCAGACTGGCGCGTGACCGGTGTAAGACCAGGATCGGTCTTGCCATGTGTCAGTTCCAAATTCCCCTTCTTGTGGAATCGTATGGAAGGTCCATAAATGTTCGCCAGTTCTTACGTTGAATGCATGGACATCACCTCGATAAGCTTCTTTAGCATCGAAGGTATCGGACATTGATTGCCCGAGAACAATGATGTCACGCACTACCATTGGAACGCCGCCCCAACGGTAGCGTTCAAATTCTGGAGGCATGACCTGCAAATCAACGCGGCCTTCTATACCGAAGTCTGGATAGAGTTCCCCGTTACCCGCATTTAATGCATATAAGTAAGTCCCGCGCTGCACGATGATGCGCTCATCGTCACCATCTGACCAATAAGCAACTCCACGGGTGGGAGCGCCAGGCAAACCCTCTGCCCCACCGGGAGGTTCCTGCAACCAGATTGTTTCGCCAGTGCCAGGATCGAAGGCCTCGACTAAACCGACGCCATTAGTTACATAGGCAACACCATTCTTCACAACAGGCGCAGCATTCCATGTATTGGAATAGCGCTGCTGCGGATTGATGTTCAGGTAATACTCATCTAGGGCCGGGCGACGCCATATGATTTCCAAGTTATCTATGTTATCCGCGTTTATCTGAGCAAGAGGTGTATATTTTGTACTGCCTATGTCGGCGCCATAAGCATCCCAATCACCAGGTGTGGTCCCCTGGCCGGCGGCTCGATATAGCGAATCGCTGGCGGTAACCGCGACTGGCTCAACAGCGGGTGATTCATTGGCTGGTTGAGAAGTTTGTTGTTGGTTATCGCAGCCAACTAGGAATAGGGCTGCAATCAGGATGGAAATTTCTAGAAATCGGCGATTATTCATTCTTGTTCTACTACCCGTGTCAGCAAGTGACTCTTTAGAAAGTGGAATGGGAATTCTACCTAAATTCGCCGCCCTAATAACACCTGAATAACTTAGTTACAAACAGTGCCCTGCCACTATGCTATTGAAAATCAGGGCAGTTCAGCATAGGCTCTGAGCAGCTAAAATAGTTCACCTGAGGTTGAGAATTAAGAATACCAGTTAGAAATAAAAGAGGGACCGCCACTGGCCGCTAGGTGAAAGAAATAGCGGCCCCCGTCGTGCAGAGTTTACGCTAGCAAGCTAAACTAGCCTATCCCAAGCGAGGTACTAGCAATGGCAATCAATTCCCTGATTACGCGTCGACAAGTTCTCGCCGGAATGGGTGCGATAACGTTATCGCCTTGCTCAAGCCTTTTCGCTCAGTCCATAAACAAGATGCGTGGCGCTTTCATGATCATGAGCACCCCCTATACTGAAGAGAACCAAGTCGACTATGAGGATTTAGCAAATGAAGTCGCCTTCTGTGCTAAGTGCGGAGTACAGGGGTTGGTATGGCCGCAAAACTCTAGTGAACAGAGATACCTGAGTAAAGAAGAACGAATCAAGGGATTTCAAACTCTGGTAGAAGCCAATCGAGATACTGGCATGGCTTTGGTACTTGGTGTTCAAGCGGATGACACCGAAGGGATGCTGGAGTATGCCGAAGAGGCTGAGTCCTTAAATCCAGACGGCATGATTGCTATCCCGCCAATAACAGCGACAACTCTAAATGACATTCGAAATTACTATCGTGCACTTTGCGAGGTAACCGACAAGCCGATCTTCGTTCAAACCAGCGGTGGACCGGATATAGAGTTAACAGTCGACTTTCTAGTGGATCTGGCGCGAGAGCTACCTCAGTGTGGCTATGTAAAGGAAGAATATGGTCGTGTACAGGAGCGCATGCTTGCCCTGCAAAAGTATCAACCGGATCCGATTCGCAGTGTATTCGGTGCAACCTTTGGCAGAGGTTGGTTATACGAGATGCGCATCGGCACTGATGGCGTAATGACCGGTGGTGCCATGTATGCTGACGTTTTCGCCAAGATGTGGGAACTCCATTTGGCAGGAGACGAGGAAGCACTGCTAGAGTGTTATTCCAGATTGTTACTAATCTCGAACCTTGACAGTCTGATACCCGGTGTGCGTCTTTATGTAATGCAAAAGCGGGGAGTGTTTAAAACCACGAAGTCCCGGCGAGGTGAGTACAGTTTTACCTCCCAACAGATCGAAGAAATTGAATATCGCTTCGCAGCATTGAAACCCTACTTAGTCGTGTAATCAAACTATCATCTTTTTGTAATATTTGTTTGTGGTAGCTGTAAGAAAAGACTCACAAAATCTTCAATAAACCGGAACACAGCCCGTCCAATGTGGTCAAAGGGATCGCTCAATGGATTAAGCCTGGGGTCGGACCGTTTCCGTCGAAGATTTAGCAGATCCTTTTCTGAGTCAGCTGGTCTTTTGATTCGACTACGATGCGCGCTTTGGTAAATAACTGGAGCCTGGTTTAATCAATTAGGATCCACTAAGGCCTAATTCCGTAAACCTACCAGTTGCGCTTGCTGCTTGGGATAACTACTTTTATCAGATAACCAAATGGAGAGGAACGCTTGTGTAAAGGCAGGGTCTTCAATATTGTCAATTAACTCATCGTTTAAATAGAAGCTGCTGCTAAGATTATCTTCAACCTGCAGTGTTAGCATTTCTCCCTTTTCAACATCAGGCAAGATTGAGGTAAGCTTCTCCAGCCAAGTTTCAATATCTTGTTCTATAATTGAATTCTTTTCCCACTCTTCGCTCGTTCGATCTAGCAATTGACTACTCTCAATTTTGCGAAGATAGTTAATCCGCAGAGTCAGCTTAGGCTCAACACCAAAGTATCTCCCAGTAGTTGTGTAAAGCGAGCTGTCATATATGGACCAAAACAGTACTTTAAGTCGTGCTTCTCCTACTAATTGAAGATCATCAGTTAGAGTTGCCAAACCTAATGGGGCATATAGCGATAGCAGCAGCGCTAAACTAAGCTGTAAATTTTTTCTTAAAGCTTTCATCAGTAGTTGCAAATAGCAGAGGAAGACACATCGACCAGATTATTCCAATAATGAAGACGGTAAGAAAATAGTTTTCAGTAAATGTGACAGCACCCAATCTTTCTCCAACTGCATAATTAAAAGGGAGAATAATTGCACCCGACGTAACAGTAACCAACCAATTATTACCAACAAATTTTAACGATTGCGTTAGGGTGGTTGAAAAGGCAATCCAAAGTGTAATAAGCCACAATGGAATTAAGAGAGTCGTGTTGCCGAAATCAAAAATTCCAAACATAGTCAGGATTGAATCAATCGCTATTCCAAGAGCAGCCGGCACCAACAGCTGTTGGATTTTAATGATCTCAATGAAAACCAATATCGCCGAATAAATCAAAACCATCGGCACTGTTAACCCCAATAGAGATTCTCGTCCTATGACCAATCCTACCCACATTAAATTGAAAAAAACTATATTACAAAGTTTCGAAGAAAATGCAGCTCGCAATTTCATTATAAGCCTACTCAGTAGATATGAGGCGCCTTACTAGCAAGAATCTGAGCCGCGCTTATCCGCCGCTCGAGAAATCCGCCTTCACAATAACCCAAATAATAGGACCAGAGATTCTGAAATCTTTCGTCGTAACCTAGGTTTTCCAGATTCGCGCGTTGGTTCTTAAAGTTTGCACCCCAATGCGCAAGGGTCTGCGCATAATCGAGACCAATATCTAAAATGTCTCGCACAACAAGTTCTGTTGAATCTGCAATGATCTTTGTAACAAGACTCATGGAAGGTAGGAAACCGCCTGGGAAAATATGTTTTTGAATAAAATCTTCACCGCGGCTATAAGCCTTAAATCGTTGATCAGCGATAATTATCGCTTGAATAAGTAATAGCCCGTTTGGTTTCAGTAGAGTGTTTAGCTTATTGAAATAGCCTGGCAAGAACTTCTTGCCCACAGCCTCAATCATTTCGACTGAAACGATTTTGTCGTATTGCCCTTCTAATAAGCGGTAATCTTTTGATAATAAGTTTATACGATCAGCTATTCCTTCTTTATTTATTTCATCTTTTGCATATCGGAATTGTTCATCGGAAATAGTCGTCGTCGTTACTCGACAGCCGTAATTTTTAGCAGCAAAAATTGCTAATCCACCCCATCCAGAGCCCACTTCAAGAAGATGATCGGATTCTTTAAGTTGTAGCTGCTCGCAAATTCTTGCCAATTTATTTATCTGCGCTTGCTGCAAAGAATCTTTTGGTGAGTGGTATAGGGCTGAGCTGTATTGCATTCTTGAATCGAGAAAGGTTTGGTAAAGATCGTTACCTAAATCGTAGTGAGCAAGAATATTTTTTTTTGCTTGAGCTTTGGTATTTGCCCGACTAATTAAGCGAAACAAACTAAATGGTTTTAGCAACCAGCCAAATCGATTATCCCAATAATCCATCATTGCCAGATTTCGAGAAAAGAAACGAGTGACCTGAGTTATGTCGGGAGAGGTCCACCATCCGTCTACAAATGCTTCGCCTGCGGCAGTATTCCCCCCTAACAACGCGCGGCGATAAGCTCTCCAATCAAGTACGTCAGCTTCTGCTTTTAAGCTTGAATCCCTGTCGCCGACTTCGGCAATTACTCGGCCTTTTTCTCGTAGTAAAAAATGTCCTTCGGTAGCTCGGCTGAGTACTTGGATCAGCACTTTGCGGAGCAGTTCAATCGATCTCGGTAATACTTCTTCCGAGTCTCTATCTGCAACAGTCCATTCTTTTTGGCTCATAGTGTACCTTTTTCGATCTTGATCTTATTTTTTGTTGGGTGTCCGTAAAACGGGGCTCGTTTCAAAAAAAGTTTTAATGCCTGCCAGTAAATTCCCATCACAATACTTGCTGTTTGTATGGGTGTTTTAAGCAATACGCGGGTAAGCTCTCTTTGGATTAATGGTTTCCTTTTCAAACTGAGGGTGGCATCGAATACTTTGGTATCGTTGCTGTTTTGAGTACTCTCAATGTGAATTACACATCGTTCGGAATTTGAAAATGGCGGCTTAATCATCCATCGATAAGTCTGATCCATGGGAATAAAAGGCGATACGTGGAAAGCTTTTTGGTGAGGCGCTAAATCATCTGGATCTAATAAGTAATAGTGCTTCTCATTCCAAGGTGTGTTGCTAACTTCTGCGAGGACATACTTAAATTTTGAATTGTCCTTAAGAAAATAAATATTAAGGGGGCTAAAGTATAAACCGAAATAACGCAGGTGGCAGAGAACATAAACATCACCATCTAACTGACGATCTTTGTTACCGAGTAGTTCGGCAATTTTCGATTTTACTGATTGGCTCAAATTCTCGTCGTGCCTGCCTAAGTAGTCTTCTCTTCTAAAGCGCGCCCAACTTAAAACTCGAGTTCCTAGTTGCCAAAAAGATTGTAATACCTTCGGAATCTCTTCTGTATTAAGAAGAAACATGAATATTGGGTAGCGAAACTCATGCTTGCTCGGATAATGGCGTCGATGTCGGACGAAACCTTCGTAAATCGCGCTTTCAAAGTTCTTGCCAGACGGCATCACAAGGAGGCTCCAAATTTTTCGCCAATATCTAGTGCACTTCGAACTCCGTCTTCATGAAATCCGTTGTACCAATAAGCTCCGCAATAGTGGATTCGCCCGACTCCAGATATTTCATTTCGTCTGCATTGGGCTTTCATTCCCGCAACTGAATAGACAGGATGGGCATAGTTGTATTCGCCGATTATTTTCTCGGGGTCGATTTTATGTCGCGCATTTAGTGAAACAAGAAATGGTTGGTCGCTGGCAGTACCTTGTAAAATATTCATGCAATAAGTAACCAATGTTGGATCATTGTGCTCTTGTTCGCCAGCTAGAAAGTTCCAGCTCGCCCAGGAAAGAGATTTTGTGGGCATGAGAGACGCATCAGAATGCAAGATCACATCATTTTGTTGGTAAAGCAGCTCACCAAGAATCGCTTTCTCCTCAATGCTAGCATTTTTTAGGAGGTCCAGCGCTTGATCGCTATGACAAGCGAAGACAAGCTGGTCAAAGGTTTCTTTTCCAGTCGCATGGTTTACTTCAATGCAGGAATCATTGCGGATTACGGAATTCACTGGAGTGCTCAACCTTATTCGATCTTTAAACCCTGAGGTCATAGGGTCGATGTAGGCTTTGGATCCTCCTTTTACCGCGTACCATTGTGGGCGGTTTTTGATGTCCAGTAATCCGTGATTAAGAAAGAACTTTAGAAAAAAATATAATGGAAATTCGCCGGCTTGCTCCAAACTGCATGACCAGATGGCAGCAGCCATTGGCAAAAGGTAGTTATTTTTGAATATATCACTTAATGATTGTTGGTTTACAAAAGTGTCGAGGGTTATATTCTCCGCAACCCCTTCCTCTATTGCCTTTTTGGCTGCCTTATTAAAATACAAGATATCTCGAATCAAGCGATAAAATTTTGGACGTAGGAGATTTCGACGCTGGGAGAAAAGAGTATTTATATTGTGTCCATTGTATTCCAAACCTAGAGGGTTATTGCGAACACTAAAACTCATTTCGGTCGGCTGCATGGCAATGTTGAGTTTATCCATGAGCTTCAGAAAATTAGGGTAATTTCGATCGTTGCAAACTATGAAGCCGGTGTCGATATCATAAGATTGCTCTCCTTGGGCGACTTTGACTGTATGAGTATGCCCGCCTATATAATCATTGGCTTCGAATAATGTAATTTCGTAAGATTTGTGTAGTAGATAAGCTGTGGTTAATCCAGAAATTCCACTGCCAATAATTGCGATACGTTGTTTTTCCATGAAACAAGTTAAGGGTCGCTATGCTAGGGCCTTTGCAATGAGAAATTGCTGTAAGCGAGCTGGCAGAACTCCTATTGCTTTGAGAAGCCACGTGAAATTTTTGGGAAAATGAATTAACCAGTTTCCCTTTGCCAGTCCTTTTTGGATTTGAGCAGAAGCATAATTCACGTCTACGCGCATTGGCATAGGAAAGTCATTACGGTCGGTAAGGGGAGTTTCAACAAAACCCGGGGCTATGTAGCTAACGCAAATCTTTGCCGGTTTTAGACTGATTCGAAGAGTTTGGGCAAGATAATAAATTGCAGCCTTTGATGCCCCATAAGCCTCAGCCTTCGGCAAGGGCAAGAAACTAGAGCTGCTGCCCATAAGGGCGAGCGAACCTCCCTCCTTGACCTGAGGAATTAAGAATTGCAAGCAATTTGCGGTGCCTTCAACATTGACGCGCATGACTCGGGAGTAGAGCGCCGCATCAAAACTTCTTGCGTCGATGTATTCGCAAGTTCCCGCATTGAGAATTACTAAATCTAAAGGTTTCAGAGAGCTTAAGGATTCAGCGCAAGCTTCCAAACTACAGACATCAAAATTAAGGATTATTGCCAGATTGGGAAACCGTTCTTTGATTTGATTCAGAGCTGGTAAATCTCGACCACAACA
Source organism: Pseudohongiellaceae bacterium (assembly GCA_045565735.1). Lineage (GTDB taxonomy): Bacteria > Pseudomonadota > Gammaproteobacteria > Pseudomonadales > Pseudohongiellaceae > UBA9145. Next base: position 27,248 of record JBJLER010000005.1, on the reverse strand, counting down.
ATAAACAACATGCCCAGCCTTTAAATAGTCTATTGCTAATCGTTTTCCGATACCTGAACTAGTGCCAGTAATAAGAATGTTCATTGACCCAGCCGCTGCTTTATTTTTGTAACCACGCGGCCTAATAAAGGCAGTTGTTCATACAGCAGTGCGCCTAGATCGAAGTAGTCGCGGTGGTAGTAGATCTTACCATTTCGAGTTTTGAGATAGCTCGCTCCTTCAACTCGAATCATTTCACCACCGTTTAGGCGTGGATGTTTTACAAACATAGTCCAGGCTAGAAAAATGTCTGAACCATTGGTAATGGTTTGATGAAATTTAAAAGAACAGTTCTTTAGGTTTTGGAATTGATTGGTAAAGTACTTAATCAATGCAGCTTTTCCCTGCACGCCATGTGATGGATCTTCAAAGTACACATCATCGGTGTAGAGCGATTCTACTGTCGTGAGGTTATCTAGCCCGAGACTCCGATACGCCTGTTTCACTCTTTCTGCGAGGTAGTCGGCGCTGGTCAGATGAGATGCGGAAGTTAGCTCCAGGGTCTGAGTCATTGGATAGGGGCCTATGAAAGGTTATTTCTATATGTTACGCCTTCTGGAAGGGTTTGGATCACTAAAATCAGAGGGCCGTCAGGATATAAGTGATCTATGACCGGAAAGCCCGCGTAATGTATAATCATGACCCAAATTTCTATGACCTTGGACACGATCGCATTGTCTTCATACACAGTAAAAGAAGAATCGTTACCCTCGCCAGCAGCAAGTTCCGTGGGGCATTTGCCTGTTGAAAGCCTGAATCCAGATAGTGATGAATCCCTGCTTATGAAGGTAGGTGACCAGCAGTGTACAGCTGCTTTCAACATACTTTTTGATCGATTCGCAAATAGGATTTTCGCTCATGGTATGAAAATTACCCGAAATGAGCAGCTCTCCAAGGACTTGGTCCAGGAAGCTATGCTCATTGTTTGGCAGAAAGCACCTCTCTACGACATAAGTAAAGGAAATGCGCAGAGCTGGATATTTACTCTCACGCGAAACCGCTGTTTTGACATATTAAGAAAACTGAAGCGTCAGCCCAACTGCGTTAGTGCGGATGATATATGGTCGGGTGAGTCCGGCGATATAGATGCCTATGGCATCGCTGAAAATGATTTTATAGATGTGGAGTTTGTACAAATCAAAAAGTTTTTAATTCAACTACCGGTTGCTCAGCAGGCCGTAGTTGAGCAAATTTATTTACACGACAAAACCCATGAAGAGGCTGCTGCGATCTTAGAAATTCCGCTTGGAACATTGAAATCAAGATTACGCTTAGCTTTGGGCAAGTTAAGACAATTAATTGGAACTGAAAATGATTAGTAAAACCAAATTTCATCCTTCTACAGAACTGCTGCAAGAATTTGCTGCGGGCACCTTATCTGCAGGCTTGAATATTGCAATTTCAGCTCATGTAGAGTTCTGTGAGCTCTGTTGTCATAAAACTAGTGAATTTGAAGCTAAAGCGGCAATAGATTGGTTGCAGACGTCTGAGAAGCACAGCAGTTCTGATTACTCTGACATGATTGCTAAGATTGTTAGTCAACCGCAGCAAAATCACATTGAGCAGCAGGACTCCTCTCTTAGTGAAATTCATATGCTTGATCACAGTGTTAGCTTACCTAAAGTATTGGCTAAAGCAGCATCAAATGGGTTGGTGTGGAAGAAGCTTAGCGGAGGAATTAAGCAGGCGCAGTTAAATATCGATGATGAAACACAATGTGAATTTATTTATATGACACCTGGTAGTCAAACCCCAGCGCATAAACATCAGGGCAGTGAAATCACATTGGTGTTGGATGGAAGTTTTAGTGATGAACTCGGTGAATACAACCGGTCGGATTTTATTATGAGAACTAATAAAGATGTCCATCAGCCGCGCAGCGATGAAGGGTGTTTATGCTTTGCGGTACTGGATAGCCCGCTGACCTTTACTAAAGGAATTGCACGGTTGCTTAATCCGATTAACAATTATCGATTCCGACGCTCAATGTCGCAAAGAGCTGTCTAATTCTTAGGCTGACAGTGGATATTGGGCGCGATTGAAATCCTCTCTCTATTTCCACTGTATGGGCGGACACCGTGCCTTAACCAGGCTGGAAAAAAGATTAAATTACCGCGCGAGATTAAAATCCATCTGATACTTTTGCGTATCGCCATCAATGCATTTCTGCAGATTTAATTTGAAGTTAGTTAAGTCTTTGTGTGCAATTTTATAGTAAGTGTTCATGATCAGAGTGTAACTATACGCGCTAATTGTAATGAACGTGTAATATAATATTGCTTGAATGTTGCGGAAACTTGACACTAATCTTAAATACTAGCGAACTCATTTTAATGACAAAGTCCAAAGTCCTAATCGTAGATGACGAAGCTGCTATACGCGATATGGTCGGGGTAACCCTAGACCTTGCGGGTTTTGATAGTATTAGCGCTACAAATACTCATGAAGCTCAAGTGTTGATACTCGATGAGAGGCCAGATCTCGTTTTGCTTGACTGGATGTTGCCTGGTGGTAGTGGAATCGAATTAGCTCGCCATTTGCGAGAGAATGAATTTGCTATAAATATTCCAATAATCATGCTCACGGCAAAGACCAGCGAAGACAATAAAGTGCAAGGCTTAAACGAGGGAGTCGATGATTACGTCACTAAACCTTTCTCTCCGAGGGAGTTAATTGCTCGAATTAAAACTGTGCTGCGTCGTGTTAATGGAGACCAAAAAGACAAAGTATTGCGTGCTTTTGATTTGCAATTAGATCCAGTCCGTCATCGATTATTTGTCGAAGAAAAAGAGGTTGAGATAGGCCCGACTGAATTTCGTCTATTGAAATTTTTCCTTCTTAACCAAGAAAAAGTATTTAGTCGAGACCGCATTCAAGATTCAGTTTGGGGTGGCAACGTCTATATCGAGGAGCGCACTATTGATGTTCATATTCGTCGCTTACGAAAAGCTCTCTCTTCTATCGAGGGCACCACGATCGATTATGCAAAACTGATTCAGACAGTTCGTGGTTCCGGCTATCGCTTCTCAGTTAGATCTGGTTGACCAAATTAGAAACTCCGGTTTTTTCGGATGGGACTATCTTCACTGGATGCCAGGCCCGACTGAATCCAAATACAAAATCACCCGCCTTTCTTTGCGTAGTTCTTCAATAAAACAGGGGAAAAGCTGAATCAGGACCCCATAAAAGGCTATGATTAAGGCCTGTTTTTGTAAGAGTCTTAAGGAAGCTTTATGAATGATGATGTGAGGTTGGAAGGCGGACAGACTACTCAGCCAATCCCAGAAGGTAGTATGTTCCTCTATGAGAAACCTGAGGTGTTAACACTAGAGGATCACGGTGCTCTTGGTATTACTCCTCTGGAAAGGCCTTTCGATTTTGCTGCCAAGATTCAGACGGTACCTTTGGTGGCTACTGAAATTGCATCGGCACAAAAAAATTATCCCGTTATTTTTTCAAATCTTGAGAATCCACAAGTTTTTGCAGTGGTCTCTATTATCAAAGACAAAAATATGTTTGTTGATAACAATGGGCACTGGGTACCTTTTCATTATGTTCCAGCTTATTTGCGCCGACACCCATTTGCATTCGCTAAAGCAGAGGGTGATCAACTCGCGCTGGTTATCGATCGTGGTTCAGAAAGAATAACTGAAGATCCAAAGTTTCCTTTTTTTGATGGTGATAAACTCACGACAGACACTCAAAAAATGGTTGAGTTCTGCAGTCAGGTAGAAGGAGAACGTCAACGCACAGTCGATTTTGCAAACAAGTTAAAAGAACTGGATCTGTTAGATGTTCAGGAAGTAACTCCTGGTAGTTCAGATGATGAGCAACAAAAAGAAACGCTCGCCAGTTATTACGCAGTGAATGACAAAAAGTTCAATGAGCTCCCACCAGAATCGCTGCAAGAATTACACAAAGTCGGTTATCTTTCATTTATCTATGGCCATCTCCATTCTATGGAAAACTGGGGCAAGCTTGTCGAGCGCCGCAGTAGAATGGAATTAGCAGCTCAGTCCGAGTGATCAAATCGAAGATAATCGTTTTTATTGCGAGATCGCAAAGCTTGTTGTACATCTAATGTCATTGCTTATCTGAATGCCATTAGTTCCCGCGCACTATCTGCATCAGCTATTTGTCTGTCCGCAGATTGAGCACTATCTGTGATTACTTCGATGAGCTCATGGTTGCCGTTGGCAATACTTCCGTCGGGCATAGCAGTATTGTTCTCGAATCCGACGCGACAATGCCCTCCTAGCTCAATGGATTTATTCATGCATTGTGATTCGGTTTTGCCAAAAGCACACAACCACCATAGATGATTCTTATTCACTTCGTCTAATAAAGGGAAGAGGTCGCTTACAGCTGATTCCTGATTTTTGGTATAGCGCCCTAACACAAGCAGAACGGTATGAGTCTCGCCCGGAATAAATCCTTTTTCACAATAGGCATTAAATCGTTGAATATCAGTCTCATCATAAAGAATGTATTGAGGTGAGACTCCTTCTTTATACATCCACATAAAAAATTCACCTGTCTGCTGCTCATAGCTCTCGTCTGGACAAAATTCTCTGAGCGCAATAGACGCAGCTTCTGGTTTAACAGTCTTTACCACTTCAATTTGTTCTTCAGGCTTATAGATGCCCACGGCTTCTGTCGTAATTTGAAGAATTAGCTTCTCGCCAACCCTTTCCCGAATAGCCGTAATAGCAGCGGCGTATTTGGTCGGATCTAAAGTATGTCCCTGCCTCTCATCTCTAACGTGAAGATGAATCATGCATGCGCCTGCATCGAGACAGTTACTCGCGGTGTCCGCTAATTCTTGGGGGGTAATTGGAATAGACGGATGATCTTGCTGAGTTTTGCGAGCACCATTGGGGGCTACTGCGATCATCAATGGCTGTGAGACTGTCATGATCAATAGGTAAAACTCCCATTTAGAATCGTCGTATTTTTACTAGAGAAAAGACTCTAGTGTTGATTACTGTAAGTTTAATAAGTCACAAATGCATGCAATGAAAATAATTTATACAGGCCTATTTACACAGGATTAAGTTAATTTTTGGTGACTCCATTTTCATAGGCGTCAACTGCAAGAAACAAAGCAATCAATATTATTCTTTTTTATGTCTAGGAACTGGCCAAATTGAGATCTTAAGGCAAGCATAGCGATTTAAGATCTTATTAGTAATCATTTATTGCAAATGAGAATCATTATCATTAAAATAATTGTATAGAATTTAGCGCAAAAACGGGGGAAGAATCTATGGCTGACCCAATAATGCTCGAAATAGACGGTAAAATACTAAGAAACTTAATAGAAAGAGACAGACTAACTGTTTCTGACTTTCGTTGTTTTAATCAAGAATCAAAGAAGAAAATAAGAGAGATTTATTTGCAAATCACTAAGAATAAATTGCTGATATCTCAAATGCCTTGACTAGATCTTTGTTTGTGTCTTCGTAATTCCTATGCCATCTTTTCCTTTAGATATTTAATATTATTAAAATTATGTCTCACGATCACGACCATACCGAACCACCCTCCGATATTAGTCTAAGAGTTAAAGCCTTGGAGAGTTTATTAATAACGAAGGGTCTGGTCGATGCTTCGGCTCTCGACGAAATTATCGATACCTACGAACACAAAGTAGGACCTCGTAATGGCGCCCATCTTGTAGCCAAAGCTTGGGTGGATCCAGAATTCAAAAAACTATTAATGGAAGATGCTACTGCTGCCGCTTCATCGCTCGGCTATAGCGGAAGACAGGGAGAGCATCTTCAGTTAGTTGAGAATACGCCTGAACTTCACAATCTCGTTGTCTGTACATTGTGTTCTTGCTATCCGTGGACGGTATTAGGTCTTCCACCAGCCTGGTATAAATCTGCTCCCTATCGTTCTCGTGCGGTTAGTGAACCCAAATCTGTATTAAAAGAATTCGGAACCGAAATCTCAGATGACATAATCATTCGAGTGTGGGATTCCACATCGGAGATGCGTTACCTAGTGATGCCAATGCGTCCGGATGGAACTGATGATTGGACCGAAGAACAATTGAAACAACTTGTAACCAGAAATTCAATGATTGGCGTCGAAATGGCAAAGAATCCGGACAAATTAGATTCATCGCTTGAAGGGAACGAATAGTGCAGGGCGGACATGACCTAGGCGGAAAACAAGGCCTCGGCCCAATAGATCCAGAGCCCGAAACCGAAGAACCTGTTTTTCATTCGGAATGGGAACGTCGCGTATTCGGATTAACACTTGCCACAGGCATGCTAGGGAAATGGAATATCGACCAATCCCGTTTTGCGCGTGAACGGCAACATCCGATCGATTATCTGAAGAACAGTTATTACGAAAACTGGTATGAGGGTATTTGCAAATTATTATTGGAAAACGAGTTAATTTCAGAAGAAGAATTAAGCAGTGGAACTGTAAAGCAATCGTTGCCGACTGATCTTCATGTTCCAAACCAGGAAGATGCTCGGAAGCTCCTAACTTCTGGCGGTCCTGCCGAAATGAAACTAGAAAAGCAGGCAATATTTAACATTGGCGACAAAGTTCGAGTGCTGAAAAATTACACTGATGGCCATACTCGTGCACCAGCTTATGTACAAGGCTGCATAGGGGAAGTGACAATGCAGCATGGAGGCCATGTGTTCCCTGACGTCAATATCAAAGGCAACAAGGAAGGAGAGTATCTCTATGCCGTTTGTTTTAGTAGCAATGAACTTTGGGGATCTAGCTCTCAAAATAGCGAAGTACTAATCGATTTATGGGAACCTTATTTAGAAGTCGTAACCTAATGCAAAAATTCCCGTTCCAGCCCAGTGACGAAGACGGTCCAGTGTTTAATGAACCCTGGGAGGCCCAGGCGTTCAGTTTGGTCTTGGCTCTTCACGAAAAAGGTCAATTTTCCTGGGACGAGTGGGCGGGGACATTAAGCGAACAAATTAAAATGGCTCAGCTAAACGGCGATCCTGATCTCGGAAACACCTATTACCACCATTGGCTAAATGCTTTGGAGAAGATTGCCCTGGAGAAACACATCTCCAGTAATCGTGAAATTAACGAAAAAGCGGAACAATGGCGGAAAGCATATTTGTCTACTCCTCATGGTCAACCGGTCGAATTGAAGTAATTCAGCTTTAAATTTTATTTTTGTAAAAAATATATTAAAAAAATCGTGCAAACATACAAATATCGATTGGTAATTTAAGGCGACATGATTATGATTGCTATCCCGAGTTTTGAAAGTAATTGCTCAAGTAATAGCCAACAAAAATAAAAAATGGCAGGAAGACCTCGAAAAGCAGAACCCGAAGTAGCGCTCGCAGCAGCGATGAATGCTTTTTGGACAAAAGGTTACGAAGCAACATCCATGTCAGATCTCACCGAAGCAACTGGACTGCACAAGGCGAGTCTCTATAAAACATTTGGTGATAAACATCAGTTGTTTGTGTCTGCCCTTAAACTCTATTTCAATAAAACTGCAAAAGCACAAAAAGACAGTCGTAATGGTGAAGAAAATCCAATCAAGGCGATAAAAGCGTCTGTTGATTCAACTATTGATCAATGTGCGGAAGGCAAAGGTTGTCTTGCGGTAAATTCATTAATCGAAATAGCGCCATTCGATGCAGAGATTGATCGAATTCTGAAACAGTTTCGACAGCGTCTTGATAAACATCTGGCAAGCCTGGTGGATGAAGCTAAAAAGAAGAAGTTGGTTGCCAAATCTATTGATACTAGGGAGGCGGTTGGACTTATTTCCGTTTTCTTGCATGGTCTCTCAGCCAATATGGCTTCGGGAATGAGCGCTAAGAAGGCGAGGGGGTTGTTGCATGATCAGCTTGATCTCGTGCTTGCTCCACGCAAGTAGCTCCAGCGCTAACCGCCTTCCAAGGCCCTAAGTTCTTCCTGTTATTCCTCTAATTTCTCCTGATGGTGCAGCTTATCCTGGTTAATGTATTAGGCCCTGATCAAACAAGGTATGCTTTTTCATGGTCTGAGTTTTCCCGGACAAAATTGTCCATCAATAACGATTCAGTCGCAGCAAATCCATGAAGCTATTCGGGATACCAATTACCTCGACGAAATTCTATACCGCTACCGGCTAGTTCTGATTCGAACGCATCTAGGGTTTCAGGAATAGTCAGACCACCAGGTAAATCGGAACCGCCGAAATCGGGATTCGCTAAGCGTCGCACCCAATCTTGGTCATAGTGGTAGGTATAAACAACACCTGGAGCTAAGATCTTGGTGCAGTCGGCAGCAGCTTTGGGAGTCATACGACCAACGGGAATATTCATAGGCATAAAGGCCACATCGATTCCTTGCAGGGCTTTTACCTCATTTACACATTCTGTTACACCAGCGAAGAAAAATTTCTTGCCGCCAAGAGTTAATACATATCCATTCGCGTCACCTTTGGGATGCTCTGGCGGGCCCAAAATAATGTCATAGGCTGCAACTGCTTCAACTGTGACACCTGCCACCTTTAATATTTCACCATTTAGTGCTACGACCCCGTTGGGAATTTGTAGCAGACCATTCTCTGCGATCACTACACTGGTATCTGCATCACTAAGCTCAGCTATTATCGCTGCATCTAAATGATGGCCGGGACTGTCGGTAACTAAAATTAGATCTGCCGTTTTTGCATGGGAGATATCTACCGGCCCCCAGGGATCGACCTGCACTACAAAACCTTCATATTCCAGCTGAACGCTCGAATGAACCAAGGGCGTAATCTCAATTTGTCCATTCATGCCAGGCACAGAATCTGCCCAACTTTGAACAGCAGTGAACGTCAATGACAAGCATAGAATTTGGAAAACTTTTTGGATGGTGGGGGCAATTTTATTCATGATTTTCTTCTTATTTCTTCATTGGCCATTTGATACAGGCAGACAGTATAAGCGCTGGCTTTTTAACATGGAAATTCCCTGACTTTTGTGACTTCAGTCAACAGGCTGAAGTCACCCTAAATATTGGCCTGATAACTGCTTAGAATTCATCGGTGAAATGGCTTGCACCCTTTATCCGTGGCCAGATATAGTCCATAGCTGACATAGAATAATGACAATCTCTGGCGAATGAGGAGCTAACCCCATGCGCGACGATAAAAAGCAGGGCAAAAAGCCAAACAAAGATCTTGCGGTGAAGTACGTAAACCCTAAGTCTTCTTCTCTCAACCCTAAACAACAATCCAGGCGCGATTTCCTTGAAGGAACTGGTACGGCGGTGGTTGCAGGAGCCGGAATATCAGCACTTGGGCTCCCGAAGGCTCAGGCCCAAACTCCCACTGCCAGCTCACGCACAGCGATCAACGTCACCGTCAACGGTACGCCCCATAGTGTTGATGTGGATGATCGTTGGACCCTGGCTGAACTGCTGCGGGATGAACTGGATCTAACCGGCACAAAGATTGGCTGTAACCGCAGTGAGTGTGGTGCCTGTACTGTTTTAATGGATGGTCAGCCAATATACTCCTGCAGCCAACTAGCAGTGTGGGCAGATGGAGCAAATATTCAAACCGTGGAAGGCTTGGCACGGGATGGTGAGCTCACTCCAGTACAGCAGGCCTTTGTAGTAAACAATGGCCCTCAATGCGGATTTTGTACTCCAGGTCAATTAATGGCTGCCACGGCATTACTCAATAGCAATCCTTCGCCAACGGCTGATGAAGTAAAAGAAGCAATGGTTGGAAATCTATGTCGTTGCTCTAACTACAATGCCATCGTTGAGGCAGTAGTGATGGCTGGTGAAAATGGAGGTGTGGCATGAGCGAATTTACTAGAGAAGGGTTAGAGCCACTCAGCACCATTGGCAACGATACACCTCGTATCGATGCCATCGAAAGGGTTACCGGTCAGGCTAAGTACACCCGTGACTGGAAATTACCTGGCATGCTTTACGCAAAAGTTTTGCGTAGCCCGCATCCCCATGCACGGATAGTCAGTATCGATACCAGTGCAGCAGAAGCCTTACCCGGGGTGCAGACCGTAATTACTTACGAAAACGCAGAAGTAGTTTGGGGGGCTGGGTCCGTGAATGGTGGTCGTCAGTACAACGATCCAGCCAAAGACGCGACTATTCACCGTCGCTATATATTCAATAATCCCGTGCGGTTTGTTGGTGACTCCATCGCTGCAGTAGCGGCAACGGATAGACACATCGCCGAAGAAGCGCTTGGGCTGATTGAAGTTGAATATGAACAACTGCCATTCGTTTTAGAACCCGAAGAAGCATTAGAGGAAGGCGCCCCGCTAGTTTATGCAGAAGGAAATCTCTGTCCTGACTTCCGCGGTGAGTTTGCTCCCATGGTGAGCGACATCGGTGATGTTGAAGCAGGATTCGAAGAAGCGGATCAAATTTTCGAAGAGCGGTATGAAACCGGTTTTATTCATAATGCCCAGATGGAGCCACGCTGCGCACTTGCTCACTGGCAAGGCGACAAGTTGGTGCTCTATACACCTTCGCAAGGTATTTCCAATTGCAGACATGACACGGCAAGAGACCTTGGACTGGAAGATCATCAGGTTCAGATTATCGCTAAGTACATGGGTGGCGGCTTTGGCAACAAAAACCAGAACCAAGATGCTGATCTCATAGCAGCTACGTTGTCCCGTCGCGCTGGTGTTCCAGTTATGCTGGAATATTCGCGTCGTGAAGACTGGTTAGGTGTTCATGGTCGGTGGCCTACTGTTCAGTATTACAAAATCGGTGTCAAAGACGACGGTGAAGTAACCGCTATGCAGATGCTTGCCTATTCAGGCATGGGTCCCTATCGCAAAAATTCTGGTGGTATTAGCGGAATGGATGCCTACGGATGTCAAAATCGCTATCGAGAAATTCATCCCGTTTATACCAATCGAACAACTTCAGGAAATTTTCGAGCACCGTCGGACCCACATGGTCACTACGGCGTAGAAAACATGATGGATGAGGTTGCTTATCAACTCGGTATTGATCCGGTTGAGTTTACTCTCAAGAATATGCGGCGACCCACTGAACAACAGCAATTTACCAATTACTCATTAGAAGAAGTTATAAATGATGGTGCTCAAAGGTTTAACTGGCAGACAAGAAGAAGAGTAACTCCAGGTTCAGATGAAGGGCCAATTAAGCGTGGTGCCGGATTTTCATTCATGATGTTCCGAGCAGGGGTTGGAACTTCCAGCGCAATCCTGCGCGTGGATGCCAACGAAGAGTACACACTCTATGTAGGTGTTACGGATATTGGCCCAGGTGCGAAAACCACCATGGGAATGATTGCGGCTGAAGCCCTAGACGTGCCTCTTTCTCAGGTTGAAGTGGTGTGGGGTGATACAGATCGTTGTCCTTATTCTGTGGGCGAATCTGGAAGTCGAACTACTATCATGACCGGTATCGCGGTGGTGGAAGCGGCAGAGGACTTGAAGCGCCAGATTGCCGATCGTGGCATGCCAACAGGAAGCGATGTACTAGTGGCTTCCGCCACTCCAACACCAACTACCGATGGGATGACTCGTCAGTGTTTCGGTGCGCACTTCGTTGAAGTCGAAGTCGATACACGCATTGGCAGCACCAAGATTCTGAAGTACACCACGGTGCATGAATCTGGACGAATAATTAATCCAAGTACAGCTAGAGACCAGATTCGCGGCGCAACCATTCAAGGTATCGGTTCGGCGCTTTATGAAGATCTCCTGTACGACCCGCAATCAGGCCAGCCATTAACACCCGGCTATTACCGTGGCCGACATCTTACCCATAAAGACATTCCAGACATCGATGTACACTTCATTGAGGTTGATGATGGGTATGGACCATTCGGTGCGAAAACTGCGGGTGAATCAGGAATCATCCTAGCTCCTGCAGCTGTAGCAAATGCAGTTGCAAATGCGATTGGCAAGCGCATGACATCTTTGCCCATAACTCGAGATAAGATTCTGGGAGCGATGGCATGAAAGTACTGACTAATGTGAATGCGTCAAGTTTTGGTGAAGCAGCTGTCGCGGCGCAAGCAGCGAGTCGACAAGGGCAGGCCGTAGCTTTTTCTGGAGGAGGCACCGATCTCCTACAACAGATCAAAGATGGTACTGATCTAGCTGATGTTATAATCAATCTTCGTTCTGTCGCCGATGGCCGCACTATCGGATCCGATGGTGCCGGCATTGCAATTGGTGGTTTAGTAACCTTAACTGAGTTAGCCGAAAATCCATTAGTACTCTCCGGCTTATCAGCAATTGCCGAGGCGGCAGGATCAGTTGGTACTCCACAGATTCGAAATGTGGGAACACTTGCTGGAAACGTCACCCAGCGTCCCTGGTGTTGGTATTACCGCAATGGTTTTAATTGTTTTAAAGCGGGCGGTAATGAATGTTTCTCGGTAAATGGGGAGAACGGACAACATGCGATTTATGGCGGCGGTCCCTCTTATATAGTCCATCCTTCCGATGTTGCTCCGGCCTTGGTTGCTTTCGATGCTGTATTCCAGGTCACAGGACCTAATGGAGACCGAGAAGTTTCTGCAGAGGATTTCTTTGTCTTACCTATTACTAATCCTGAGCGGGAAAATTCACTGGCGGAGAACGAGCTTCTTACCGGTGTGAGAATTCCAAGTGTTTCGTCGAACACTGTAAGTACATACCACAAGATCATGGATCGCGAAGCATGGACTCACGCAGAAGTAGGCGTTGCTGCAGTAATTCAACGTGATGGCAATGAAGTTCAGAATGCCACAATTGTGCTTGCCGGTGTTGCGCCAATTCCATGGCGAGTTCAAGCGGTAGAAGACTTTCTTGCGGGTGAGCAGATCAGTGAGGCGGTCGCACGGGAAGCTGGCGAGATTGGTATTCAAGACGCCCAGCCACTTTCGAATAACGCGCATAAATTGCCAATGGTTTCCTCGGCAATCGAGCGTGCAATTTTGAATTTAGCTGCTGGCTAATAGTGCTGGACCGATGCAGCGGCGTGATTTTTTATTGTTGCGAGTAGAAGGCAGCGAACGCGTCGCTGAATTATCCTGTGAAAAACTTTTCATGCACTATCAGGACTTGAATGCAGGATTTCAGCAAGGCAATCAGGAAGAGGGAATAGCGGAAGATGCAGATTGGTGGGCGGGTGAACCAAACCTACACATTAACAGCATCGATCCGGAATCTTTTTTTAGCAGTGTTTTGGAAGATTTAAGAGAAGTTAACAAAATTCAAGTACAAGATATGGAATGGCTCGCCCAGGGAGAATTTAGAGTACGAGTCGAAACTTTACTCACCGCATTTAAGGCACAGGGTGGTGAAGTCCAGTTCACGGGAGCAAGTTAAAATTCTACAAGATAATAAGAATAAGAACAGATACGCGAGGCAGTTAGAAAAATGAGCAGTACATTTACCAACAAATTTACAAAATCATTCTTTATAGTATGTTCGTCTTTGCTTCTATTGTTCGCTTGCGGAAGTGAATCTACCTCAACTCAATCGAGTTCGGCGCCAGTATCAGTGCCGAGTAATATATCAGAGTCTGACTTGGCAATAGATGCAAACATCAAAGCACAGGTTGAATCTGCTTTAACTAACGCTTCCGATCTACCCCAAAGCTTTGCCGTAGCAGTTACCGAAGGCGTGGTGCTTATCTCCGGTTCAGTTGTTTGTGAAGACTGCGGTGGCATGCGCACTCCCGGTAATATTGGAACAATTCAGCAAAGCCTAGGTGGAGTAGTGCGAGCGGTGCCCGGTGTTATGCGAGTCGATTTCGATCTCTCCTACGGTCCCGATTAATTTATCAAGCTCAATAATTGACTGCCCCATGAAGTTTGCAGATATTCGAGCGCGCGCAGAAAAGCGCAAGGGATCTGCAGCCCTTAAAAAGCTCTTACCGATAGTTTCCTCTAAAAAACAATTAGAGGCACTTGGTAATGATCGCTACCTAGCGGCGATGACAAAAGTGATCAATCAGGCTGGATTCAGTTGGAAAGTCATTGAGAATAAGTGGTCAGAGTTTGAAGAAGCATTTTTTAAATTCGACCCCAACAAACTTGGCTTGCTCTCACCGGAACAATGGGAGGCTTATTGTTCCGACAGGCGGGTGGTGCGTAACTGGCAGAAAATAAAAGCACTTAAAGAAAATATTTTCTTCGTTCAGGAAGTTGTCCGAAAACATGGAAGCTTCGGCAAGTTTATGGCAGCGTGGCCAAGCACTGATCAGATTGGATTGATGGAATATCTGAAGAAGCATGGCAACCGTCTTGGCGGAAACTCTGCCATGTATTTTTTGCGGCGGGTTGGCAAAGACGGATTTATTCTTTCAAGGGATGTAGTTATAACACTCAAGTCAACCGGGCTCGACATAGCGGAACGGCCCTCAACAAAAAGGGATTTAAAAAAAGTTCAAGATCAATTCAACGCCTGGCATGAAGAAACAAAATTGCCATTCAGTCACTTAAGCCGAATTACCGCCTGTTCGGTAGGAGAAAACTATCTCTAAATATTTAAAGTAACGCATTCATGTACACAAAGGCACTCGCACAATTAGATAAGACTGATTCTATTTACAAGCAAGTTGTAATTCTCGCGCTACTATCTTTGTTAGCAACGTCCCTAATCTTCGGCATTACCTATCTTCTTGATCCTTCAACTATTGCAATCACCAATGCCTCGGAAAGTTTCGAAGCGGCACCCTGGGTAGTTGGGATATTTATCAGTCCACCAATTGAAACCTTTTTCTTTCAGACCCTCTTACTCTTAGCAGTAAAGAGACTTACTGAGATGAACGGACATGCTGATAACTGGTTTCCCGCTTTTATAGCAACATCGATTATTTTTGCCACTGCTCATGGCATTACTGAAAGTTCCTTTTACTTGGGCTTTGCAAATACAATTAGCAGGATTCCGCTTTCTATTGCCCTCGCACTTCTGGCTATTTCTCATCGAACTAAAGAGAATGGAATGCCATTTGTCGCTGTTGTTTTTACTCATGGTCTCTACAATCTGATGATATTTGTAGTAGTGATAGGAATGAATCTTGTACAGTTAAACCTATGATCTTCTAAGTAAAATGAGAGAGATTGGATTTGTTTATTTCTTTTTGCACTCTATTACAAGCAAGCATGAAGCAATTTATTTTATTGAGTTGCCTTTTATTCGTTAGCAATTCGTTGGTGGCTCAAGATGAGCCGTTCATTTATGTATTAGGTGTAATTCAAGATGCAGGCTATCCTCAAGCTGGCTGTTATCGTCCGCACTGCATGCCTGGGTGGTATGATCCCAGTTTGCGTCGCGGCGCGACTTCAATTTCAGTTGTCGACCCTCTTTCCCGAAACAAATATTTGTTTGAAGCTACTCCTCATTTGCCGAGCCAACTCTATGAGCTAGAACAAGTAGCTCCCGATAATGACTATACGCTCAATGGAGTTTTTCTAACCCATGCCCACATGGGTCATTACACCGGTCTGATGTTTTTCGGTTTTGAGTCCATGGATGCAAATAATCTTCCAGTTTATGCAATGCCAAGGATGGCCGAGTATCTGTCTAGTAATGGCCCCTGGAGCCAGTTAGTTTCCATGGAAAATATAGTCTTGCAGGTAATGCAGGCCGACCGCATAGAAGACTTTAATCACATCAAAGTCACACCTCATCTCGTACCGCATAGAGACGAATATTCAGAAACAGTGGGCTATAGAATTCAAGGCCCGAATCGCTCAGCGTTGTTTATTCCTGATATAAACAAATGGGAAATATGGGATCGCAATATTGTCGATGAAATTCGCAGTGTCGACTACGCCTTAGTGGATGCGTCTTTTTACGATGGTGATGAGATTCCTGGAAGAGACATGGCGGAAATGCCTCATCCGTTCGTTGTGGAATCCATGTCGCTATTTGATTCGTTGCCAGCAGAAGAGAAAGCAAAGGTTTGGTTTATTCATTTAAACCATACTAATCCTTTATTAATTGAAGGGAGCGACGCTTATCGCAGCGTGCGTGAACAAGGGTATAACGTGGCAAGGGAAGGCGTGCGCCTTCCCTTGTAATAATGCTAGTCGATAATTGCCTGTCGAATAGCGTTCTCAAAGTCGTATTGGGTCCGACCATGGGGTTGTTGCAGTAACAGCACACCAGTAAGTTCTTCTTCCGGATCTGACCAGGAACGAGTGCCGAAGGCGCCAGCCCAGCCAAATGCGCGAGCACTGCGCCTTGCCCCTGCGCTCACTGGGTCTTCGGTGACTGCAACGGTATAGCCGAATCCCTCCCCAGACCGATTTCTTCCAATACCACTATAAATCCCACCAGTTTGATCGCTGGCCATCATTTCGATAGTGCGTGGACTTAAAATGCGATTACCAAACAACTCACCACCGTTGACCAACATCTGTTCAAACTTCATATAGTCTGCCGCGATACTATTTAGTCCAGCGGAAGCAGAAAAGTAATTTGTCGTCCTGTTGAAAAAAGGATCCATATTTCGACCCTGAATTACGACGCGCCGATCTCCATACTCTTCCGGAACATTGAACCAGGTATTGTTCATATCCAAAGGGGCGAAAATACGTTCTTGGATGAACTCATCATAGGACTGACCGGAAACGATCTCAATGATGCGGGCAACCACATCGTGGCCAACTAGACCACTGTACGTCCAGCGTTCACCTGGTTGAAAATCCAGTGCGCCTGATGCGTAACGATCCATTTCTGTAGCAAGGGTACGATCAGGAGGTAAGGGAAATGGAGAGGGGGTTGATAGCAATGATCCTAATCCGCCAGTTCCTAGTCCTGCAGTATGAGTAAGTAAATCATGAATAGTAATTTCCCGTTTGGCAGGTACTAAACGATGCTCGGGAGGGTTCGCCCGATCCACTCGAAGAGGACTGATATTTTCGTCTATAGAATCCTTGAGAACAGCTACCTGCATGTCAGCGAATTCTGGAAGATACATGGATACTGGGTCTTCCGGACGAATCAATCCCTCTTCTACCATGATCATAGCTGCCACACCTAAGACCGGTTTGCTGGAACTCATCATGATGAAGATCGAGTCTTCCTGCATGGGTCGATCGGCTTCGACATTCATTAAGCCGTGAGCTTCGAAGTGAACCAATTTTCCTCGCCTTGCCACCGCAGTAACGGCACCTTGAATATCTCCAGCATCTATATGCCGTTGCATGACTTCATTTATGAGCTCCAAGCGCTCTGAAGACATACCAACTTCTTCCGGGCTTGAAGCCCAGGGAATATCTGCTGCAAAGGAAAATTGAAACAGAGTGGCGACAGCTGACAGAAGGGCGATCTTTACGAATTTTCTCATACTGTACTCCTTGCACTACCCGGGTAACCCCGGTTCTGCTAGTAATGGACTAGAGAGGTCAAAGCTACTACCTGTGGCCTCTAAACTCAAATGCAACAAGTTGTTATAGCGCAGACCTAGAATGATCTGTTGGGTATAATCCTCAGTGCAAGGCTGTTTTTCTGCAAACGATTTACTCTAAGCAGGACAATAAATAGAACAAAAAAGGCCTAATCATGCTCCGCAGCTATTTGCTATCTAGCTTGTTTATTGGACTTGGGTTGTTTCCTTCAACTCAAGCGCTGGCACAGGATGGTAACCAGCATTCAGTTGATTGGCAGCGGTCCTTTCTTGATCAATACTGCATCGCCTGTCATAACGACAGCACCCTTACTGCTAATTTCACTTTGCAGACAATTGCTCTGGATCAGGTGGGTAATCGGCTTGACGAAATTGGGATCTGGGAGAAAGTAGTACTAAAGCTTCGGGCCAGAGAAATGCCCCCGCCGGGGATGCCTCGCCCCGATGCGGAGGCCTACGACCAGTTAGCTCAGTGGTTAGAAACTTCATTGGATAGTACAGCAGCAGCTGATCCTAATCCTGGCCAGCCAGTAATTCATCGACTCAATAGAGCGGAATACACCAATGCCATTCGTGATCTATTGGATCTGGAAATTGATGGACGGGAATATCTCCCGGCCGATGATTCTGGTTACGGCTTCGACAATATAGGTGATGTCCTTACTCTCTCCCCTAGTTTATTAGAGCGATATATGATCGCTGCGGCAAAGATCAGTCAGATTGTGGTCGGCGACCCTAACATTCTTCCTACGGTACAAACCTACGAAATGCGTCCTACTTATATTCAATCGGGACGTACTACTGAAAAGCAACCTTTTGGTACAAGGGGTGGTAACACTATTAATCACTATTTTCCTTTAGACGGTGAGTACCATTTAAAAATTCGCTTGGCTCGAACCCATGCGAATCAGATTATTGGATTATTTGAACCTCATAATATTGAGGTTCGTTTCGATCGTCAGCGCATTGCCGAATACACTGTGGGCGGCGATGGCATAATTAATCCCTGGGCAGCGGTTATGTTTGCCTCGGAATACGAACAAACAGCTGATGATCATCTTGAGTTGCGCTTGCAAGCCATAAATGCAGGTATGCACTCAATCACTGTCGCCTTTCCTGAAAAGCGAAAAATGCCTGAGGGCATATTGGAACCGGCACTCTCTAGTGCGTCTTATGAATTTGCCGGCGATCGCGATATGTCAATGGCTCTGGGCAGTATCGAGGTCTACGGACCTTACAATGCGACTCGACCGGAAGATACTCCTACCCGTAATAAACTCTTTATTTGCGATGCCACTGGATTAAATTCCGGTGACAGAGCCTGCGCCAGCCAGATACTTTCAGAGCTAGCC
This sequence comes from Pseudohongiellaceae bacterium, assembly GCA_045565735.1. Taxonomy (GTDB): domain Bacteria; phylum Pseudomonadota; class Gammaproteobacteria; order Pseudomonadales; family Pseudohongiellaceae; genus UBA9145. The sequence continues at coordinate 8,514 of JBJLER010000005.1, read as the reverse complement.
CGCAAAGCCTACCGCCGACCAGTAAACGATGATGATCTTGCTATATTGATGAGTTTCTATGCCAGCGGTTATCAGGAAGGTGGATTCGACCGAGGTATCCAGCGTGCTCTCCGAGCAATATTGGTAGATCCGGAATTCCTATTTCGCATTGAAAGCGATCCTATAGGTATTGAAGAAGGTACTGCTTATCAGATATCAGATGTTGATCTGGCATCCCGTCTTTCTTTCTTTTTATGGAGTTCTATCCCGGATGAAGAGCTGTTGGAATTGGCAGAGAAGAATCGATTGAGCAATCCAAATGTTCTCAGGGCTCAGGTTGCGCGTATGTTATCTGATCCAAAATCATCTGCGTTGATAGAAAACTTTGCTGGACAATGGCTCTACTTGCGCAATCTGCCAGGATTAAAACCTGATCCAGACGCGTTTCCTGAATTCGATGACAACTTACGTGAAGCGTTTCGTCGGGAAACTGAGTTATTTGTGACTAGTTTGATTCGTGAAGACAGCAATGTGCTGGAATTATTAACCGCTGATTACACCTATTTGAATGAACGCTTGGCAGAGCATTACGGTGTCCCCGGAGTTTATGGAAATCACTTCCGAAAAGTCACTTTCGATAATGATGTTCGTGGTGGCCTATTAGGGCAGGGGAGCATACTTGCAGCCACTTCTTATCCGAATCGCACCTCTCCAACCCTTCGCGGGAAATGGGTGTTGGATAATTTACTGGGAGCTCCGCCTCCGCCTCCGCCCCCAGATGTTCCAGATCTTGAAGACAGCGATACTAATAGCCCTAGCTCTGTGCGCGAAAGATTGGAAGCTCATCGTGTAAATCCAGTATGTGCCAGTTGTCATTCCCGTATGGACCCATTTGGTCTGGCCTTAGAACCATTCGATGCAATAGGTGGTTTGCGCAGTCATGATGGGGGCGAGCTTATTGATGCGTCCGCGGCTTTACCGGATGGTTCTTCTTTTGTTGGACCTGGCGGAGTGAGAGACTATTTATTAGAGAGCGAAGAACGATTCGTCGCCACTCTCACTAAAAAATTGTTAACCTATGCATTAGGTCGGGGTCTTGAAGATTATGACCCACCGGCTGTGCGCGAAATCGTAAGAACAGCAGCAGTAGATGACTACAGTTGGTCGTCTATCGTGCTCGGCATTGTTGAAAGCGTGCCGTTCCAGATGAGGAGGTCACAAGAGCAATGATCATCACCAAGAAACATTTACCACGCCGAACCTTTTTGCGCGGCCTTGGAGCAAGTGTCGCGTTACCTCTATTAGACAGCATGGTACCAGCTCTAACCGCCCAGGAACTGACTTCAGCGCTACCGGTTAAACGGCTTGGGATTATCTATGTGCCCAATGGCGTATTCATGGACAACTGGACACCACCAGAAGGAGGTAGTGATTTTTCACTACCTTCAACAATGGAACCACTTGCCCCATTTCAAGATCAGATGCTGGTACTTACCGGGCTTTCAAATAAGATGGGTGATGCTTGGCCAGGTGAAGGAGCTGGTGATCATGCCCGAGCAGCTGGTGCATACTTGACTGGCGTGCATCCTAAGAAAACGGAAGGCGCCGATTTACAGGCTGGCCTCTCGATGGATCAAATAATTGCCCGCCAATTAGGCCAACATACTCAGCTGACTTCGTTAGAACTCTCACTCGAGTCCAGAGAAAATGTTGGTTCTTGCGATCCCGGATACGCTTGTGCCTATGCCAATACGCTATGTTGGAGTAGTGCGACCACTCCCCTGCCCATGGAAAACAATCCGCGGGTTGTGTTCGAGCGTTTGTTTGGTGGTAACGAAAGCACAGATCCGGAAGCTTGGCGCGCTCGGCGTGAAGAGGATAGTAGTATCCTCGATGCAGTGGGAGATAAGATTGCGAAACTTCAAGGCGATCTAGGTCACCGCGATCAGCTTAAGCTTGACGAATATCTTGACTCGATTCGCAACGCCGAGCGCCGGATACAGATGGCAGAAGCCCAGAGTGAAAGAGAGCTGCCGGTTATCGAACAACCTGCTGGTGTGCCAGCCACATTCCAGGAACATGCCAAGATCATGTTTGATTTACAGCTGCTTGCTTTTCAAGCAGATCTGACACGTGTCATTACTTTTATGGTTGGTCACGAAACCAGTCAGCGGGCATATCCAGAAATTGGCGTTCCTGATGCCCATCATCCATTATCACATCATGGTGGTTCAGCAGAGAAGATTGAAAAACTCATTCGCGTGAATGGCTATCATGCAGAGATGTTTGCTTACTATCTGGATCGCATGAAAAATACACCCGATAGTGAAGGATCACTCCTGGATAATTCCACGATTCTTTATGGCAGTGGCATGAGTGATGGCAATGGTCATAATCATCACAACTTACCAACCCTTATTGTTGGTGGTGGAACAGATAGCATTAAAGGTAATCGTCACCTGGTTTATCCAAGAGAGCAAGAAACACCGATCACTAACTTATTTCTCGATATGCTCGAAAAATTTGATATTCCTTTAGAAAGCTTCGGTGACAGTACCGGAAATTTAAACGTTCTCGCTGGTTAGCACGATGCGGCTATTACCTTTCAATTTATATCGCACCTGCCTGTTAGGAATTGGCCTGTGTCTGCCGGGTACAGCTCTTTCAGATGAATTGTTATTACTCGAAGCTGTCGAACATAACAATGTGCGTATTGCTGAAGCACTGCTTCTGGATGGCGCGGACGTCAACACAAGGCAAGCCGATGGAGCAACACCTTTGCATTGGGCCACCCATTGGGATCAAGTTAATCTTGCCAAGCAATTATTAGAATCCGGTGCTAACGTTAACGTTACTAATGAATTAGGCGTTGCTCCGATCTCTATAGCTTGTCGCAATGGCAGCAATGAGATGGTTAGTCTGCTTTTAACCAACGGAGCAGATTCACAAACTCGGGAACCCAGTGGTGAAACGTCTCTAATGAGTTGTTCTCGCACTGGAAGTACCTCAGCAGTTTTGAAATTACTCGATGCCGGTGCCAACCCTAATGAAAAAGATTTAGAAAGCGGGCAAACAGCATTAATGTGGGCAGCATCTGCAAAAAAAGTAGACGTTGCGAGCGCATTAATCGATGCGGGTGCTAATGTTAATACACAATCCCTTGGTGAATTCACGCCATTAATGTTTGCAGCACGTTCCGGTGCTTTGGAAATTGCATTTTTGCTTCTGGAAGCAGGTGCTTCAGTAAATGCCGCAACCTCTGCGGGGCTCAGCCCGCTGTTATTAGCCGCCGCGAGTATCGATGCCATCACTGGCAGCGACTATCGTTTAGTTGTTAATGAAAGCCAACATGAAGCCCTTGGCGTTCTATTGCTCGAGTATGGTGCGGATTTTACTCAGACAGATCAATACGGGATGACTTCTGCTCATTATGCAGTAGAAATGAATAAGCCTTTTTTGCTCAAAGCACTGTTAGATGCTGGTGCCGACCCCAATGCGCAACTAACACAAGGCTTACCTTTTCGCCGAGGTGACTACGTAGGGCGAGAAGCATACAACGGCGCATCGCCTTTCTGGTTGGCTGCTCGATTAGGCAATGTGCAGATGATGGAAGACTTGCTTGCGGCGGGAGCACAATCCGAATTACGCCAGGCTTGGGGCGTTACACCATTAATGGTGGCAGCCGGTGTTACCCAAACCGACTCCCGCATACCCCCTGAAGAAAAACTGTTGGCTGCTTTGAAAATGTTGGTGCTGGAAGTTGGCGCAGATATTCATGCCATTGATCGAGGAGGACAGACAGCAGTTCATGGTGCTGCCAATATTTCCGGTAATGAGTTGATTAAATTTTTAGTTGCTCAAGGCGCGGATCCCGAAGCACTAGATGATAGGGGCCGAACGCCACATGATGTTGCTATGCGAACTCTCAGACCGCGCCCAGTCACTGCAGCTTTGTTGCGAGAACTTGCTGCGGCCCGTTAGCATCCAGCTATTCGTCAACAATTTCTTCTACATGCGTTTTATCTTCCGAATATTTATTGTAGTTACCTTTCTAGTTTCTGTGGTTTCTTGTAATAGTTCACTGCTAACGTCAGAACTTCCTTTTTCGGATACCGTCGCAAATGAAGATGTGATGGGTAAATGGTCTCGCAGTTGTGCGCTGTGTCATGTGAGCGGTGTCGCTGATGCCCCGTTAGTTGGTGATTCAGACGAATGGGAACGCAGATTAGCCCGGGGAGAAGCAGTTGTTATAAGCAATGTGCTTGAGGGCCTCAACTCAATGCCGCCGTTAGGTTATTGTATGGCCTGCGAGATTAGCGACTACAGAGCCATGATTGGATTTATGGCAGGGACGAATGAGCGGCAATCGCACCAATGAAGAATAGAAAGCTTGAGCATTTAACTCGTCGTTCTTTTCTAGCATCAAGTTTACGTGCGACTTTATTTGGCGCGGCTGCCGCAAACGGGATTGCGGTAGCACAGCAAACTCCATGGCGTAATTGGTCAGGTGGGCTCAGCTTCGAACCGCAAGGCCGATATGATGTTGCTGAAGAAGAGCAGCTAGTAGACTTGTTGAAAAGAACAGCTGGCGCAATACGTCCGGTAGGTTCTGGGCATTCATTTAGCCCACTCGTACCGACTGAAGGACATCTTGTAGTCATTGATCAGCTTAATGGCATTCTTGATTACGACAACGACACCATGCAGGCGACTTTTGGAGCAGGTTCGAGATTAGGCGATCTGGGTGAGCCGCTTTATAACATTGGTCAGGGAATGATGAATCTTCCGGATATTGATAGACAAACAGTTGCAGGTGCAACTGCTACTGGTACTCATGGAACCGGTATTAGATTCAAAAGTCTTTCCGGATATATCACCGGGTTGCGTTTAATTACGCCGACCGGTGAAGTTTTAGACATCGATAATAGCAACGAAGATTTGTTTAATGCAGCTCGAGTAAATGTCGGATCCTTAGGAATAGTGACTCAGATTCGAATGCAAAATCGACGGGCTTATAAACTTAAAAAACGCGAATGGACTGCACCTACAGAAGACTTGCTAACCGAGTTTGATGAGCGAGTTGCCAATCACCGACATTTCGAAATATTCCCGCTTGTGTATTCTGACTACTCACTTGCTCTTTCTATCGATGAGACAGACGAACCTATAGGCCAGACTATTATTCCAGCAGAAGAAACCACGCTGGCAGATTTGCGGCCGCTTGGTGTGAATGCTACACCGGCAGAAAAGCTGGCTATGAACAATGCGCGGGCAGCAACCACGGAGGTTACAGAAGCTGTCGACTATTCCTATAAACTCTTATCCAATATTCGGGTAAATCCATTTAACGAAATGGAGTATTCAGTTCCGGCAGAAGTTGGTGCTGAATGTGTCCGGGAAATTCTAAAAACAATTTATGATGAAGCAATCGATGTAGCCTTTCCCTTGGAGTTTCGTTACGTCAGTCAAGAAGATCCCTGGTTAAGCATGGCTTATGGTGACGAGCCCCACGCAACTATTTCTATTCATCGAAGTGCCAGCGAAGATTACCGACCTTACTTCGACAGGATCGAACCCATATTTTGGAAATATGGTGGTCGACCTCACTGGGGCAAGATTCACAGTCTGGGTTATAACGAACTTGAACAGCTGTATCCTCGATACAGAGACTTTGTGGAAGTCCGTGAATCTTTAGATCCAAATGGGCGTATGTTAAACAACCATTTGAGAAAGCTATTTATCGCTTGAGGAAATTGGACTAGCTACTAGGAAGCTTAGTAGCTAGTCCTAATTAAGGTATTTCAGTCGTTTCCACTTCCTGCTTGCGCGGCACGTTGCTCTGTCATTCTTTCACCGCGCAATAAGTTAGTCATGCCGTAGTTACCTTCGTGACAACCGTATTCATAGAGCTGCCCGGCTACTTTTGTCAGAGGAAGCATGGCAACAATCGTATCTGTGAAAGTAGTGGGATCCTCTAAGGTCCAGTGGTAGTCGATGGTATCGTAAGCAACGCGAGTAAAGCGTTCGGTTAGCACTTTATTCTCACCGGTTCCATAACTGCCAAAACTTGGCAAAAGATTACTGAAGTTTTTAGTCTCGACTACTAGCGTATCTCCATCAAAGTAACCGCGAGAATCGCCAGTCCACAGAGTAATATTCTCATCGAGATTTACATTGCTATCTAGGGGGACGATGCGAGCATCGTGAACCATCTCAGTGAGAATAACTGCGTGGTCTCGATTCTGGATAATTTGTACATTGGCGTTATAGCCACCTCCATTCATTGGTGGGCCGGCATTAAAACCAATCACGCAGCGTTCTGAAAGACCGCGATCTTCCGGTCCGTCTTTAGCAATTCCACCGAACAACGCACGCACGGGTCGAGCACCGGGTACATCTGGGCCAAGATTCTGCAAATGCTCCATGGCACCTTCAACTCTTTCAGGAATGCGTCCATTCAGCGGATGGGTAATTAAAGACGTGCGAACATTCTCTCCAATGGCAGCACCTTCAAACCAGAATTCGTTGTATCCCCCCGGCCGCTCAGCAACCGGCGGTGCTTCAGGGTTTACATTGAGTTCTGCTTGGCGGGCATCAGCCTCGACGCGTTCCCGCTCACGGTCAATGCGCGCTTGTTGAACTTCTTCAGGGGTTAAGTACTCCCGATCCCCAAATTCTTCTGGTCTTTGCAACGGAGTTTCGGAATTAAAATTCCACACACCTTGCAGATCGGGGTGATCCCATTCGGTTTTAGGAACTACATAGTTGCTATCTTGAGCGACTAAAAAACTAAATGGGAATGTAAGTAACGCAACAACAAGTAAGATTTTTGTTTTCATATTTCTTTACCTTTGTGTTGATTCTATTGTTCCAGTAAACCTGCTTCTTCCATTTCTAATCGACGCGCACCTGCCAGGGAGCCGGGCATTGAATAGTTGCCTTCATGACAAGCGTATTCATACCAAGGAACTGATGAATTATAGAAGCTCAATTCCGCCGTCCAGGTTCGCGAGTAAATATTGCTGTCTTCGACGATGAATTTATAAAAAATTTCATTATCAGCATAACGACTGAATCGTTCAGTTATCTTGCCTTCTTTAGTGATTGGAATGGAGCTCTGACTCATTTGTTGAGGGTGGATGTTTACAGTTTCCACTACCAGCTCATTACCTTCATACCATCCAACTGAATCACCAAACCAGGGTTCATGAATAAGCGGTCGACGATTAGTGCGCGCTTCTTCTGGAGTATCGTAGATGGGAATGATGCGGGCATCGTGAACCATCTCTACAAGAATCATCACATAATCATCCGTCTGAACGAATTGATAGACATTATTGTAGAGCGCACCCATCATGCCTGGGCCGGCTTTATTGCCAAAACCCAGCAAACAGCGTTCAGCATTTGGAAAAGCTTCCGGCCCACTGTAGTCGGCAACACCAGTTGCATAACGGTTACCAAAATTCGCGCGTTCGAAATCGTACTGAGGATTCTCTAATCGCGGTATTTGCCCGTTAGGAGGGTCTACAATGTAAGATGTGCGAAATTCACCTTTAACCAGAGCTAGGTTTGAACCGGGACTTACCCAGAAATTGTTATAGGCTCTGACCCCAAAGTCATCAGCCCCAGCTTCCGGAGTGTCATTAACACCATCTCCTTCATCTAAGCCGCCTTCGATTCCTGCAATCGGTGTACGGGCAGCAATTTCCAGCGCTCGATCTGCATCCACTACTAGCGAATCGCCCGCGAAGCCAGGTCTTTGAAGGTCGGTTAATGAAGCGTTAGTCCATATACCTTCAAGGTCGGGGCGTTGTTGAGCAATAACTGTGGAACTTGTTAGTCCAGTTATCAATAGCAGTATTCCTGATGGGACTGCGAGTTTAGGCAGGATTCGCATGGGTGCTCCTGTTATTCTTATTTATTGCTGATATTACAACATATTAGGGAGCTAGAGAGTATATATTGCATCCTATGAACTGTATTTTTCATCGTTGCTGGAAGACAACAAATGTGATGAGAATTCTCTTTGGGGACTCACATCCATGAGTCCCTTTCTTTCTCTTTATTACTTCTTAATTACTGCTTATTCTTCCGGCTATAGAATCTGGAGGATGCTCTATGAATAATAAAGAAAAGATTGGGTTTTTAGTCGGTGTTGCTTTTCTATTTGGGATTTTTAGCTGGATGTTTACGGCGCCTTATCTTGGCAATGAAGGTCTGGCACGGACACCTGGCATAATCATAGGGGGAACGGCGAGTCCAGCTCCCGAAGACTTTACTGCTCTTACTCCAGCACCACCTTTTCCATTAATGATGAAACAAGCCGGTTTTCCGCCGTTTGTAATTTATTTGTCGTGGGCTGCCACTACTGATGGAGTCATAACTGCAACGCATCCTGATGGAGCGATCTGGGCTCAACGCATTCGAGATCGCGGTGGTGATGGTTGGTTGCGAATAGGTGATGCTACTTACGAAATGGAAGCTGTTGAGATTTTTGGAGATGAAAGACTCGACATGATGCTGCAATGGGCAGAT
>JBJLER010000004.1:0-43638 GCA_045565735.1 Pseudohongiellaceae bacterium | reverse complement strand
GATGTCATAAAACTCACCGGTTTTATAGTAGATATGGATGGGGAAAGGCGCACTGCATATAGCGAGGCAAGAGCACGTTATTTTTCAGACGACAATCCTCCACCCGCTTCAACTTTGATTGGAGTATCGGGATTAGTAATCCCAGTATTGCAGGTTGAAGTAGAAGCAATAGCGGTTATAGAAGACGATTAGTGGTGAGCAGTAATCGGGATGCTTAGTCTTGAAAGTAAGCATTTACAATATTGTTGACATATTGTCCTGGATTTAGACTTATGTCATTGCAAAAAACAACTACTGAAAATCTATCGTCGGGAAAGCGCGCATAAAATGTTGTCGTTCCTAGCCATCCTCCAGAGTGGGCAAAGAATAGGCGATCATTTGATCTTCTGATTTGCTGGCCATTGGCATAACGTCCGCCTCCGCCAGAATCAAAGTCGCTGTTTGGTGTATTAAAAATCCGCAGTAACTCTTCGGGATTTTGACCAACTCTGGGTTCATAAAAATTTTGATCCCACTTCACCATGTCTTCGATATTAGTATGCAGGCCGCCATCACCTACCCAAAATAGGTTAGTCATATCGGTTATATAGCCGTCTTCATTTGGCTGGTAACCACTGGCTCGATTAGGAACTATTTCGGTTGGTTCGTCGCTGAAAAATGACTGCGACATACCCAGTGGTTGAAAAATATTTTCGTCAGAATAGTCCCGCAGACTTTGACCCGATACTTCTTCTACTAACATCGATAATAAAAAATAGGCCAGGTTACTGTATTGATACTGCTGGTTAGATGGATACTTAAGAGGAACTCGTTTAACCACATCATAAAATTCTTGGATGGTTAAGTAGTCTTCATTACCTAAGCGAAATGGTCCGCCTGCAACTGATTGAATATTGGCGCCTGGACTTAGTACTGAATTATCATCATCAGTTATATAGTCATAATCTGCCATTCCCGCAACATGTCCAAGCATCGCGTTAACGGTTACTCTGCTTCCATATTCCCTTAGTTCAGGCAGATAGGTGTGAATTTCTTCAGTAAGATCGATCTTTCCTTCTTCTGCCAACAATAGTACTGCCATTGCAGTGAATTGTTTGGAAACTGATCCTACTCTATGTACATGACTTCCATCCAGTTGGATTCCTAATTCCATATTTGCCAGTCCATAGCCAGCTTTATGTATTAGTTCTCCATTTTCTATTACGCCCACCGAACATCCCGGAGATGTATTTGAATTTATCTCTGAAAAAATCTCATCAACAGTATTATTGAAATCAGTTGCTCTTGCCTCAATGGAGAAAAGAGCGAACACACTTAATATAGTAATTAGGTTTTTCATTTGGAATACCTAAAGTAGTTTTGGCCGCTTGCACTCAACGAGATGAAGATTCCATTTGCGCACCACGCAACACATTTGGGAGCGCATAGTTGCCTTCATGACAGGCAAACTCGAAAAGGGGACCTGCTGTCACTCCGCGCGATGCCTGATCAGTGGTCATGGGTGCAGAAATTGTCCATGGCTGAGTAAACATTTCTGGATCATCCACAATTACCTGATAATCCATATTTGTCTCATCCAATCGAGTCAATCTTTCAATTAGAGTGAGATTACCTCTTGCACTGCGCCAGGGCCATGCCCAATAGTAATCAAGCTTGTCAGCAAAATTTCTCGACTCGATTACTAGAGTTTCGTCTTCCCAATGGGCGCGGGCATCTCCTAACCATTGTCCGATCTTGTCTGATATAAATGGTCGACCATCAAGAGGAATAACGCGAAACTCATGATACATTTCATGGGCAATTATGATTGTATCTTCTGTCTGCACGATTTGGTAATTCATGTTGTAGGGCTGCAATGCAACCATAGTAATGCCATCTGATATGCAGCGCTCACCTGTATCTAAATCGGTGTAATCATTAAACGGACCGATACCATAACGAGCAGACTGAGAATCTGACCATTGTTTCTCTTCCGGATTCCAGGGAATGCGACCACTTGGTGGATCGATGATTAATGAACTGCGACCGTCATTTAAAGTTACCGTGCCGGGATCTAACCAGAAGCGGTTATAACCTCCAGGTGTTCCTGGATCAGGATTTGCACTTCGAGATAAAAAGAAATCTTCCCGCTCTTTCTCGATAATTCGCCTTTCTTCTTCAGTTAGAAAAGGTTTGTCTTCTAATGTCTGGGGTCTTTCTAGAGGCGTCACTGTTGCACCAGTCCATACTCCCTGTAGATCCGGCGTGCCCCAGCTAGTGCGCGGAACATCCGCGAAATTTGCGGATGTTATAAAAAGAAAACTTGCAGCAGCGGCAGTGCATACAATCTTTTTTTTCAAGTTCATGAGCTATTTTTTCCTATTCCTTAGAGCTTAAAAATCAGTATCCCTTGTCAAAATCGATCTGGTAAAGCAATGATTCTTCCGCCATATAGCGTTCCAGATTCTTCAGAAATACCTCAACGATATCTATGGGATAACTCATGGCAGCAATATGAGGCGTAATAGTGCAGTTCTTCGCAGTCCAGAGCGGGCTGTCAATAGATAAGGGCTCTTTTTTAAACACGTCTAATACAGCTCCGGCAATTTCTCCGTTGTTCAGCGCGGCGCATAAGGCATCATCATCGATAAGGTTTCCTCTACCTACATTTATAAGTAACGCGGTTTCTTTCATAGATTGAAAAGATGAAGCATCAATTAGATTAGTGGTGCTAGGAATGTCTGGCAGGATGCCAATCACGTAGTCACTCTGCTTTAAGAACTCGGTGAGAGAGTCTTTTGTATATATTTCTTCGAAGGACTTTACCGGATTACCGCTGCGGTTATAGCCGATTACTTTTACGCCTAGTTGAGCTGCAGAATTCGCCAATTCTGCCCCGATTGAGCCAGTTCCTAGAATCCCGATAGTCTTGCCCGCTAAACGACCGCTGCCTTTAGCTTTCCAAATTTTTCGCTGTTGTTGCTCACCCCTTTCTTTAATTTGTAGTTCATGATGCAGAATTTGAGCGAGAACATACTCGGTCATCTGTTCGCCAAATACCTCTTTGACTCCGGTAAGAGTGTAATTCTTGTTTGGATGATTGATTAAGGGAGTAACACCGGCCCAAGTGGACTGAATCCAGTCAATCGGTGGCTGCGTATTCAATATAGCTGCAGCAAAGTCTGGTCGTGCAAGTAACACTTGCTGGCCATCATATTGCGACAAACTGTCTTCCATCGTGGTTGCTACTCGGTAGTCTATACCTTCGCTTAACCTTCCTTTGAGGAGATCCGGATATTCAGCACCATTGTGTGCGGCAATAAAAAAAGAAAGTGACTTCATGGTTTTAGATAAAAATTAGCCCAGCTCAAATGTATAGCCAACAACTTCATCAATCTCATCAGGATCTAAGGATTCATAAAACTTTCTGGCTACATCTTTATCAGATTCGGTGCCTAACCAAACTTCTTCGCAATCATTATCTTTGGCGCACTTTAACAGTGCATTCATCATCGCAGTACCGACGCCTTTTTGGCGATGATTTCTGCAAGTGTCTACTTCATCTATATAGAGCCACTTCTCGAAGTTATAAGGCTTTTGCTCAATTCTTCCTGAGGACATACCTGCCAATACCTGTTCCCCAGCTTCCTCCAAATAACAAGCTACAAAAATGGTATCTTCTTTTTTCAGGTAGGTCTCTAGGGATTCGCTTGAATAGTCATCCCCATCATTCTCAGCGTCCCATGATGACTGACTGATCTGCTCAGCTAATGCCTTTAAATCATCTTCGATACTAGCAATTTTGATTTTTAAGTTTTCCATCGCTGTAATCCTACACTAAGATATCATCTGTTAGGGCTGAGTAATAATGTCTAAATAATGTGAGAAGTAAATCGAAATGACCGAAATGAGAACTGATGGAAATAATTGCTTTGTATGTGGACCTGGCAACGATATTGGTCTGCAACTGAACTTTAGAATTGAAGGTGACGTTGCCAGATCGGAGTTTACTCCTAGTGATATGCATTGTGGCTTCGATGGCGTTACCCATGGAGGCATTATATTTAGCGTACTTGATGATGTAATGGCTAACTGGATCTATCTCAAGGGGATTAGAGCTTACACTGCCAAATGTGATATTCGCTACAAAGACAGTTTACCCATCGGCACAAAAGTTTTAGTGGAAGGGCATTGCATTAAGAATCGGGGTCGGCTCATTGTCATGGAAGGCAAGATGTTCCGACAAGACACCAACGAATTAGTAGCAGAAACTCAAGCCAGCTTTATGGTTGAGGCGCTAACGAAAGCGTGAAAGAGAAATTGAATGCAAGTTAGTCCAAAAGCAGCTCCTTGCGGAGCGGAAATTACCGATGTCGATTTAACTCAGCAACTCTTATCTGAGCAAGTAACTGAGATTCGACAGGCTTGGTTGAAACATCACGTTCTTGTATTCCCAGAGCAAGAGCTTAGTGTCGATGATCTTGTTCGCTTCACACTTTACTTTGGGAATTTTGGCGAAGATCCGTTTTTTAATCCAATCGACGCCCACAAAAACATTTCAGCTATTCGACGCGATGCTGATGAAAAGACCTCTTTGTTTGCAGAAAATTGGCATACCGATTGGAGCTTTCAGCCCAAACCACCGATAGGCACATGTCTTTATGGCATCACCATACCGCCGCAAGGCGGCGACACATTGTTTGCTAATCAACACAAAGCCTTTGATGAGTTACCGCTTGAATTAAAAGATCGAATTGAAAATCTTTCCGCCGTCCATTCAGCAGCATCCGGCTATTCACCAGATGGAATTTATAGTGAAGATAAAGCAGAAAACGATCGCCGCAGCATGGACATTGTTATCTCTGATGAGGCGCGACGCACCCACAATCATCCATTAATTCGTCCACATACTGAAACCGGAATACCAGCTATATATTCGACTGCTGGTTATATCGAGCGGTTCGAGGAGCTTTCCGAAAAAGAAAGCAAAGAACTATTAAAAGAACTTTATCATTATCAAAGTTCAGAACAGTTCATATACCGCCATCAATGGCTGCCAAAGATGTTAGTGATGTGGGATAACCGTAGCGTGTTACACAAGGCAACTGGTGGTTATGCAGGATTTGATCGCTTGCTTTACCGAACGACTATTTCACAGTTCGATTAAACGTTAAGGAGCTACTTCCATTCCATCTCGTCCAACTATTATTGGACCATCATAAAAATCACTCATGCCACGAATGAAATTCGCTTCGGCTTGATCCGTTGGCGGAAAGCTTGGGAAAAAATGTGTGAGAGCTAATTTCTTCACATCGACTTCTTGTGCCATGCGAGCCAGTGCAAGAGACTCTGCATGGTACTCGAGCCCCTCCTGAATCATTCCCACCTGTCGCTGATTGTTAGCAGCCCGTGCCATATTCAAAGCACGATCCCAAATTGCCTGATTGGAAACTTCACTAACCAGCAAGTCCGCATCTTTTGCACCTTCTGCAAAAGCGGAACAGACATTGGTATCTCCAGAAAAAACCACCGTTTGATCTTTGTATTCAAAACGATAACCAACAGCAGGGTCTATTGGCTCATGGCAAACAGGGAACATGGTAATGGTTAGTCCATCTTCGTCAAAGATTACACCAGGCTCGCTCTCGGTAACGGTAGGGTTCATTATCGCCGCGCTGAATTTGTCACCATGATGGGCAATGCGATAGCTAACATCGAGACGATAGTTGGCAAGCATGCCATCTACCATTTCTTTAGCGCCAACTGGACCTTCAACTGGAATTGATTTGTCCAGACCTGCGACACCGTAGTTTAGAAGTATTTCGCCGAGCCCGATGAAGTGATCGGAATGGTAGTGGGTGTAAAAGATACCATCGATATCAGTAAGGCCCGCTTCACGAACTCTAAGAACACAGTTTCGTCCAGTATCAACCAGGAAAACACGATCACCAGCAATAAGTGCATTACATGCTGAAGCTCTATCAGCTTGAGGAAGGGGAATACCGGTACCCAATAAAATCGCTGACATCCCAGCTTCAGGATCGAGCTGCCGGTTTGGAGCAATTAATCCCTGTGCACTAACTGTGCTTTCAATAAATAGGATCGAAAACAAACAGAATGAACAAACGACATTGGCAATGCCGGTGCGAGAGACTTGCATACTTCCTTCCTTATGAGGTTTTCCGTTATTACAGTAACTCGCGGCCTAATCGTCCACGTGGGACACGACGACCTGCATCTAAAATATAATCTGGTCCAATCGAGTGGACCGTGGGCGTGCCACTACCTTGCATGGTGATTTGTAATTCTCGATTCAATAAATCTAAAACCCTTTCAACACCAGCCTGACCGAAGGCACCAAGTCCCCAGATATATGGTCGACCTATGCCGACAGCATCAGCACCCATTGCCAATGCTTTATAAATGTCTGTGCCACGTCGGAAACCACTGTCGATAATGATTGGAACGCGACCATTAACCGCGGCGACGATTTCCGGTAAACATTCAATTGAACCCCTGTCAGTTTCAGTTGCTCTTGCGCCGTGATTGGATACCCAAACTCCGTCAGCACCATTTTCGATTGCAAGCGTAGCATCGATTCCTACTTCAATACCTTTTATAAGAACTTTCATATCGGTTACTTCTTTGATTCGACCAATAACGTCCCAGGTTAGAGAAGGATCGTTCAGTCCAACACCGCGCATATCCAGGCCATCGAAAATTGGCTTGGCCTGTCCGGTGTGACAGTTGGAGCAAGTGCGGGTGTCTTCCCGCATTAAAATTGATTGGGTTTCAGTATTTCGACCCCCGGGTAAATCGATCGTTAAGGCAACCGCCGTGGCACCGGCTCGTTCAGCTCGCTGTAGCATAGCCACGGTGTATTCCCAGCGATTAGTTGGATATAGCTGAAACCAGATCGGACCACCCCGTGCTTCGATTACTTCCTCAATTGGCGTCGATGCCTGAGTTGAGAGTGTCATGTGATGATTCTTTGCGGCGGCAGCTCGAGCAACACCGATTTCACCTTCCACTGGATTAAAAGCTCGGTGACTTCCTACCGGACAAATGAAAATTGGTGAATCCGCCTGGGCTCCCAAAACGTTTACCGACAAATCTGGCTGGCTCACGTCAACTAATCTTCTCGGTTTAATCTGAAAGCGAGTGAATCCAGCGCGATTCGCTCTCAATGTTATGTCGCCATCAACCCCAGTAGCCAGATAACCAAAGTGTGCTGGAGGAACTTTTTCTCGCGCAACGGCTTCCATCTCGAAAACGTTTATAACTTCGCTAGGATCTGTAAGTTGTTCCCCTAAAGTTTCCTCGACTTCCTGGGCGAAGGCCTCGTAACTAGTAAGTAATGGACTGGCTGCTAGAAACTTAAGAAATTCACGGCGCTGAGTCATGCTACCCTCCGTTAAGGGATTGATTATTCATTGTTGTAAGTTGAATCGGAAAGACTAAAGCTATCGAGGTCCCAGGCGGATGTCTAGTCATGTAAGTAGCGATTCTGTCTGGAAGAATTCATACGCAAATCTCAAAAGTTGTGTTCGAATTGACGCAGCCAGTGTTCCGTTAGTCATACTGCTGATATTCTATTTGAATCAATAAGTTAAAGTACGCAGGCCAAAGTGAGAAGTAGAAAGGAATGTAGTCATTAATGAAAGCATTAATCCAGCCTTATAAAGCTATTCCGATTAAGTGCAAATTTATTGTGGTCCTGATTTTGTGGTTATTTTCCACTTCATTGGTTGCACAGCAGCAGGATGAATCTTCAGTCATCTATGAGGCGAGTTATTTTGCTCAATACAATGCGGTAACTCTTACCGATATGATTCGCTATATCCCGGGCGGTGAAATGATTTTGAATCGGCGCTTTGGACCGGGAGGTGGAGGAAACTTTCGCGGTTTCGGTTCTAATGATTCTCAGGTTTTACTCAACGGTCGCCGCATGTCAGGCAAGATTAACAATATGTCCACTGCCTTGGCTCGCATCCAGGCATCTCAGGTTGAAAGAATTGAACTTATTCGTGGCAATGCCGAAGGTCTGGACATTCGTAATGAGGGAATTATTTACAACGTCATTCTGGAAGAGGGTGCAGAAAATAGCTCTTCGAGTTTCGTCGATGCAGGTGTTAATGACATCAATGGAATGGATCCCGAACCCGCGATACTAGCGTCATACAATGCAAGTAGAGGGCCATTAGAGTTTGGCTTAAGTTACCAATACGAGAATAGACCTCGTCTTAATCTCGTAGATGAACATGTTCTAAATCCAGATCGAACACTGCGCGAATTTCGTGACTTGTTTAACGCACAAACGCGACGAAATCATATCGCTACTGCAAATTTTGCTTACACCTTTCAAAATGGTGTGCTGCTACAACTGAATGGGCTGATTTCTGACAATGCTCAGAGATACGATAGGCATGAAGATCAGTTTCTCATTGGAACTGGTGGCACCTTAGTGCCAAACGCTATCGAAGTAGGAGACATAGAAAATCTAAATGATGAGATAGAGATCGGTGGCGATATCGAATTCAATATTGGCAACATCGGTCGTTTAAAAACTTTGTTTGTAGTAAACAATAGAACGAACGACGACACCATCAAACAAGATGTAATTGCAAACAAAGTAACTTCACGTTTCTTCTCCGGCATTGCTGATTATGACGAAGAGGAAACGATCTTTCGTTCCGCCATGACAAGCGTGATTGGTAAGCACACATTGGAATATGGTGCAGAAGGTGCATTTAATACACTTGATAGAACCTGGGCTTTCAATGATGATTCATTCGCCAATGCAATTGTTGAAGAAGATCGCTATGAAGTTTTTGTTACTCATAGTATTGAACTCAACGACAAGTTAAGTCTGCAGTCCGCATTAACTGAAGAATATTCTAAGATTTTTCAGAACAGAGACAATCAAACTAACGATCGTAGTTTCCGTTACTTAAAACCGCGTTTAGAAGTTCGTTACGACCTAACGCCGACTGACCAGTTGAGATTTCTGGTTGAACGCACAGCGAGCCAGCTAAATCTAAATGAGTTCGTTGCCAGCCGAAACATCGACGATGAACTGATTAATTTTGGTAATCCTGATCTCGAACCAGAGGTAACCTGGACTTATTCCTTAAGTTACGAAAGAAGATTTGCTAATGACCAGGGATCAATGGAGGTCAGATACCAATATGCAGATATTTCTGAGCACATCGACAAAATATTGATTGGCACAGATGATTCAGGAATAGGGAATATTGGTGATGCTTTAGAGAAGAGCCTTGATGTAAATCTGAATACACGCTTTGGTTTTATTGGTTTCCCATCAGCGGTACTTACTTTGTCTTACACCCATGAAGACACTGAAGTTACCGATCCCTTCACTGGCATGAAGCGGCCAACAAGATTTTCTACTTCCGATTATTTTAGAGTTAATTTTCGCCATGACGTGGAAGGAACAAATTTCTCTTACGGTGTAAGAGCTCATAGACGTGCACAAAGACTGCGGCAGGATGTATCACTATATGAGGGAACTGATTTTCTACCTCATTTGGATGAAATGTTTATCGAGTACAACGTTACGTCAAATATTCGATTGCGATTAGCAGGTTCCCACTTCTGGAATAGAGACTGGCGTGTGTTCGAAAAAACCTTCTATGAAGGCCACGTCGCCGATGGTGTAGTTAAACGCTACGATATTCAGGACTGGATCATCGATCCTGATTACACCTTTAGTGTGCAGGCAACCTTTTAATTTACCCCTAAATAGCTGGTTTGTATTAAAACCCTGGCGGAGATGCTTCTTCTGTTTGCCACCAGGTTTCAGGAAACGGAACCTGATCTGGCCATTGTTGTTCCAAGGTGTCGCCGTTATAGAGTCGACCATTTTGAATAACTCGATCAATGTCCACACTATTACGAATATCATCCAAGGGATTTGAATTAAGAATTACCATATCCGCTAATTTCCCAACTTCAATAGATCCCAGATCTTCAGGAGCACCAATAATATAAGCCGCATCAATTGTTGCAGCGCGCAGGATCTCTGCTGTGCTCATTCCCCCCATAGCATAAGCCCACATCTCCCAATGAAAACTCATACCCTGCAATTCTGCGTGACCACCGACACCTAGTAATCCCCCAGCACGTTGAATTTCCGCTGCTGCCTCTGCACCTTCCCGAAAACGAAATTCATCATCTCTTAACCATACTGGACGGCGTCGGGTCAGTTCATCCAAACGATTTCGAGGATAGAATCGTTGTAGCTTTGGGTCATCATACACGTCTGAACGAGTAAAGAAGTATTCCCGCATACTCTCAGCGTTGTATTGAACTATTAAAGTAGGAGTGTATGAGGTACGTGTTTGGGCATAGAGCTGCACAATATCATCGAAAAATGGAGTGTCAGGCATATTATGTTCATTGCCATGCATACCATCGATAGCATGAGTAAGATCCAGCTTCTGATCCCCACCACCTTCGGTAGTTGGCATTAGCTCTAAATCTTCTGATGCCTTAACTACCCATTGTCGTTGTTCTCTGTTGCCAGAAATATAGGCCTTAATGTTTGGTGTGTTGTAATGATCGCTGTAGCGGCGCAGGTAACTGTGCACAGCATCATAGTTTTGAAAATCATTTATACCGAAAATTCCCGGACCGGTCATGAATGCGCGTTGCCCAATCATTTGTCCACTCTGTTGCAAATCCCGATATACAAAATAGTCATGATTTGATGTCTGCACATCGAGCCCAGATGTTACGCCCATGGCCAGGTTCATAGCTACAGACCAATTGGTTGGCTCCAAGACATCTCCTGCACGAAACTCCCAGTGGGCATGAGTGTCGATCATACCCGGGATAATCCAATTGCCGTATGCTTCTACGATATCCGTTTCTTCAGGAATTTCGAAAGATCCTCTGGCTCCAATTGCGGCTATGCGATTGTCAGTAATTAGTAAATCCTGATCCTGTAATGGATTGCTCATTTGGGTCAGAGTACTTCCCGCCATTGCAATCACATTGGCGCCTCTGATTAACAAATTTCCTTCCGGAGCATCGCGCTCAAAAGTAACTGTAAACCGTGTTGCGTTCACTGATGTGTGTTCATCGAGCGGAACAAAGGGAGTTTCTTCTTCGCTTTCGTCTTCCAAAGATTCATCTTCTTCGTTTTCTTCATCTTCACTTCTAAATTCGATTGAATCTAATTCCCGTTCGTAAACAGTTGAACCCATGGCCCATAAAACAGTTTCGCCATCATCACTCCAACTTATATAGTCCGCACCAACGTCTGTGAGCCTGGCAACCGGGGTTGATCCGCTTCTAACATTAACTTCCGGAATCGCGGCCCCAACCCTTGGTAAGCCGACAACGAAGACTTGTTTAATGACATGAGCAAGAACGTAATTTCCTTCCGGTGAGATGCGCAGTTCTTCAGCGCTAGGGGCTTCTTCCGGGAAACGATTGCCTCTGGGTCCAGTTACTTTTATATGTTCTCTCCGATCGCCACCATCCAGATTTACTGAGAACAAAGTGCCTTCATCCGTCAGGTAAATGCGATCTTCTTCAGGCCCGAAGTGGGGAACCCTGGCATCTCCAATTTCCAGTATGGCCTGTTCATCGCCACCGTCCTCATCCACGGAAAACAATTCCAATGGAATACCGAGCCCCCCGAATTCACTATAAGTCTGATGACGCATCCATTCGTTTCCGCGTAATGCCCAGACTCTTTGACCATCGGGTTGCCATACGATGTCGGTGTAGAAGGCAGCGTTTTCGGTTAACTGTTGCGGATTGCCACTACCATTTGAGCGGATCTTCCAGATATGCCCACCGTCATTAGCTGTCCAGTTTACAAATGCAATCCAGCGTCCATCTGGTGAATAAACAGGTTTAAATGCCCACATATCGTCAGGTGTAAGTTCTTCCGGTTCATCGTCACCTTTTTCTAAAGTGTAAAGGCGGGTCATTATGCTGGCGACATAATTTTCTTTGTCTGGGTCGAGATCGACATCCTGTACTAAGGTTGCAGTAAAGGGGTCAGTTGGCACACGCCAGTGTTGAGTTAAGTCTGGACCAATCTCAAGATTTACGTTTGCGGTAAAGGGAATAGTTGTGCTTGCCCCGCCTTCGATTTCTATGCGCTGAAACTGACCATTACTGGAAAGAATGATAGCGTCACCATCTGGCGTGAACTCATAACCAGGTAACATGCCCCGAGTTGATGGGCGAAAATTTTCCTGGGTATCCCTTTGTATGGGATATGTAAGCCACTGATCATCGCCACTTTCTAGATTTCTTACTCTTAAACCGGTGTTGGTTTCGAAGCGCGTTCCATAAACCATCAAGCGTCCATCGGGAGAGATGATCGGCCGTACTCCGCCACCTTCGCCCCGGGTGACCTGAATCTTTGTACCTGTACTTAAATCGAGACGAACGATTTGCGTAACTGGAAAACTACTCACCGGAGCATCAGGACCACCAAGTCGTTCAGCATAATACAAATGGTTTCCATCCGGTGAGAACTCAGCTCCAACACCTGGTGCGCTTTCTGTATCGCCATCGCCATCTAACTGTTCGATTACAACTCCAGTGCCGCCGTCCAAATTGAATTGCACCAGTTCTATTTCTCTAGCACGTTTGGTGACAACAATGTTTTGACCATCTGGATTCCAGGTAGGGCTGATCAATGCAGCATATGTTTCGCTACTTAACTTAATTGGATTGCCACCGTCGATATTGGCTATCCAAAGATTATCTTTACCGTCACGATCGCTGATAAATGCGATCTTGCTGCCATCAGGAGAAACTACAGGTTGGGAATCAAATCCCATGCCACTGGTAATCACCGCTGTTTCACCACTGTCTATGTCCAAACGATAGATGTCTCCCAACAAGTCGAAAACAAATGAATCGTCATCTGGCAATATGCTGACTGAAACCCAAGATCCCTCATTGACAGTGAACTGCAATGATTCGGCGCTTTCTTTTAAGACCAAGTCCTCTGCGGCAAACGCAGCCAACGGTGAAATAAAAATAAAAACAATAAGATAAAAAGATCGGCGTAATAAATAGGCAGTAAACATGGGAATTCAGTTCCAGTAAAAACTCAATTAACAATTAGTAATTTGGCCAGATTATATATTGTTCAGTTTCGAAAGCTCCCCCTGAGTTTCGATCATTGTATTCAATTCTGAGCTTAAAG
Organism: Pseudohongiellaceae bacterium; assembly: GCA_045565735.1. Taxonomy (GTDB): domain Bacteria; phylum Pseudomonadota; class Gammaproteobacteria; order Pseudomonadales; family Pseudohongiellaceae; genus UBA9145. The sequence continues at coordinate 30,461 of JBJLER010000004.1, read as the reverse complement.
CTTGAATACTGGTTAAAATGCTTCTAGCATCGATTTGAAGCTGAATCCTATTCAACAATCTAGAAAGGTACCTAACCGTGTCCAAAAGACTTAGTTTGTTTCTCCTTCTATCACCTTTCCTATCTTTAGAAGTAAATGCGCAGGACTATGATTATGATCCGAGTCGAACTGCAATTTTGCTCGTTGATCCCTATAACGAATTTCTTTCTGAAGGAGGTCTGCTCTACGATTTGTCAAAGGAAACGTTGGAAGCCAATAACGCTATTGAAAACATGAAGAATCTGGTGACCGAAGCCAGAGCGGCTGGTGTAAAAGTAATATATGTTCCTCACCATCATTCAGAAGAAGGTGATACCGCTGGATGGAAAATTGCTCGCGGTTCAGGTCGTGTATTCAGAGCTGGAACCTGGGCGGTGGAGTATCACCCAGATTTGCAAATACAGCCCGGTGACATTGAAGCGCGCCAGCATTGGCAATCCAGTGGTTTTGCCAATACCGATTTAGATTTTTTGTTAAAACAAAATGGGTTAGATCATGTTGTACTCGCTGGAATGCGCGCTAATACCTGCATCGAATCTACAGCGCGTTATGCAGTTGAGCTGGGCTACCACACCACTATGCTTACTGACGCGGTGGGCGCTTTTAATATGCGGGAAATGGAAGCTGCAGTTGAAATCGACTATCCGGTGATAAGCCACAATGTCCTTTCAACCAATGAATTCATCGAATTAATCGAATAAAGCAGCGCAGTCTAGTATTCTTCAGCTCGAAAGTCGCAATCTCCAGGAGAAGAGTGTTTATGAAGTATTTGAAAACACCAGCGTCAGGATATGGCAAGATATTTAAGATAAGTACGATAGTTCTGGTACTAGCAGCGGCTGCTGCTTCAATAGGCCAATCGAACCAATCTCCATTTCCTCGACAAATGGCCTGGACTGCCTACAATCTGGGCACCACCGGTTACAATCAGGCCGTTGCAATAGGCGCTATGCTGCGGGAAAAGTTTAATGTCACACTGCGTGTAATTCCGGGACAAAATGATATTTCAAGATTATTACCACTTAAGACTGGCCGAGTTGATTTTACCGCTAATGGGGTAGCAACTTATTTCGCGCAAGAAGGAACTTTTCAGTTTGCAGTTTCACAGTGGGGTCCTCAACCTCTTCGATTAGTCATGGTTTCAAACGGGCTGAGTAATCAATCGATTGCAGTTGCTTCAGATACAGGGGTTACAACAATAGCTGGTTTACGTGGTCGCCGCGTACCGTTTGTTAGAGCTGCGCCTGCGCTCAATGTTTCAGTTGAAGCTCATTTAGCATGCGCAGGACTGACTTGGGACGACGTTGTACGTGTTGATTTCCCTGGCTACGAAGCGAATTGGATTGGAATAATCAACGGTGATGTTGATGTTGGGTTTGGCGCAACTGTTTCTGGCCCCCCGTATCGGCTTGAAGCTTCACCTCGCGGTATAACCTGGCTGCAGGTCCCTCACGACGATGAAGAATGCTGGAACAGGATGCTGGCAATTTCACCTTACTTTACTAAGCATAATGCAACGCGTGGTGCAGCCATTAGTGAAGAAAATCCACTTGAGGCGGGCACTTATCCATACCCTCTTTTAACAACGTTGGATACGCAAGATAGTGATCTTGTGTATGCCCTCGTTAAGGCTTTAAATGAAAATTATGACGACTATAAAGATTCCGATCCTGGTGCAATAGGCTGGGCTCTAGATAGACAGGTTTTCGACTGGGTTGTTCCATATCATGAGGGTGCGGTGAATTACTGGCGAGAGATTGGTGTATGGACGGATGAAATTGATGCACACAATCGTGAGTTGATTCGTCGTCAGGAGGTTTTAGAGGCAGCATGGTCTGAAGTCACAGCCGAAAATATCCGCGATGCTGACCAATTTCAAGCCTCTTGGATGCAGGTCAGAGCGCAACGCCTGGAGGCAGCCGGCTTCGATCCGGTCTGGCGATAGTGTCAGATAAGGCCAGCGAATTACCAATTACATTGCGCTGGCTGACTGGCGCCGCTGCCATCGGTAGTGCTTTTCTTGCCATGGACTCTTTGCGCTTATTTTCCGAGCGTCCACTTCTCGATTTCATCATCACCGTACAAAACCATTACTACTATGCCCTCATGGGTTTGTTGTTGCCTCTTTGCTACTTGCTTAACCCAACAATAAAAAATCCTAAAGGCATTTGGTTTGATGGCCTGCTTGCAATAGCAGCGTGCGGTGCTTGCATATTCTTTTTTGTAAACGCAGAAACCATGTTGGACTTCGGTTGGGAATTCGGGGCACCCGATTATGCTGTTTGGGTGAGCTATTTGCTTTGGATTCTTATCATGGAGGCGGTCCGACGCAGTGGTGGCATGGTGTTGTTCGGACTGGTATTCGTTTTCTCTCTTTATCCCATTTTTGCAGAAAGTTTGCCCGGGCCAATCTCTGGTATGGCTTCGACGCCGGCAGAAACAGCGGCATATCATGTCATGAGTATCGAAAGCATCCTAGGATTGCCTTTCCGAGCTTTTGCACAATTAGTTATTGGCTTTTTAATTTTCGGAATTGCATTGCAACAAACAGGAGGAGGGCGCTTCTTTATAAATCTGGCTTTTGCAGTTTTTGGTCATGTTCGAGGTGGCTCTGCGAAAGTAGCAATTGTTTCCAGTGGTTTAATGGGTTCGATGAGTGGCAGTGTTATCACTAATGTTTTAACCACGGGTCAGATGACAATTCCAGCTATGCAAAACAACGGCATGGAAAAAGAGTATGCCGCTGGTGTAGAGTCCTGTGCTTCTACTGGTGGGGTGTTATTGCCACCGATCATGGGTTCAACTGCTTTTGTAATGGCCACGTTCCTAAATGTGCCTTACACCACGGTCGCTTTGGCCGCGGCAATACCAGCCTTACTGTATTTCTTTGGCCTGTTTGTGCAGATAGATGCCTACGCAGCTCGAAAAGGGCTTGTAGGTACGCCGCGCGAAGAACTTCCGAGCTTGAGTGGAACCATGAAGCAAGGTTGGTTCTATATCGTCGCTTTTATGGTTTTAATTTTTCTACTCGTCTATTTACAGCGTGAAGCCGTCGCTCCGTTCATCGCCACTGGATTGTTATTAGTGCTTAACCAATTTTCTAAGGAGCATCGTTGGGAAATAAAACAAGTAGGTTCCTTCCTGGTTGCAACTGGAAAGCTACTAATGGAGCTGTTAACTATTATGGCTGGGGTTGGCTTAATCGTAGGAGCTCTTTCTGTTACAGGTTTATCGGGCACTTTGGTTAACGACCTTCTTTTCCTGGCGGGGGACTCGACCTTGCTCTTATTATTAATGGGCGCGTTTAGCAGTTTTTTACTTGGCATTGGGATGACTGTCACCGCAGCGTACGTATTCCTTGCGATAGTTTTGGCCCCTGCGCTAATTCAGGGTGGACTCGACCCTATGAGTGTTCACCTCTTTATTCTTTATTGGGGCATGCTTTCATTTATCACACCACCTGTAGCGTTAGGTGCATTCGCTGCAGCAAGCATTGCAGGCTCTTCGGCGCTTGCCACCGGTTTTACCGCGATGCGGTTAGGGAGCATCATTTATTTCATTCCGTTTTTCTTTGTTTTAGAACCTGCAATGGTTATGTCAGGCACCTGGACCGACACACTTGTCGCAACAGTTAAAGTTGCTATTGGAATTGTTTTAATTGCTAGCTGTTTGCAGCGGTATCTTATCGGTGTTGGGTTTTTGGATCGTGAGGGGCCTGTCGGTATCTCAGGTCGTTTACTAATAGCGTTAGGTGGAGGGCTTATCGCACTGCCGGCAACAGAAGTTATTGATATAAATGTGGGACAAATGACCTTATTTATTGCTGGCGCTATTGCTGCGATTTTGGGTGTTCTGATGAGTCGCGCAACTTATTCTGAAACTTCAAGCATAGCGGACGCTTAGTGCTTCAAAGAATTTTTCAACTGCGGTCTAGTAACTGGTTGAAGTAAATTGCGAGCATAAGGAGACATTTCGCATCGGGATAGCAGTTATCGGCTCAAAGTTATAGAAAGAGAGTAGTGGTCAGATACTGCAGTTGGTTTGGAGTCAGATTTTTAGGTTAGATTGGACTAAATACCTTTATCACTATCTGCTAATCAATCTTCGGTTAGATTGACGTTCGACACATTGTCATCAGGATTTCTATCGATGAGTTTATTAAAGGGATCGATTCCTGCGGACTCAGGTTCACCGTCTACGGTAATAGTAAAACTCTGATTGTGTGAATTTATTTGATGTTTTGCGATGTAGAGGACTTCTGGAATTTCTGTATGCTCGTCCTCTTTTCCTAACACTGCAACATCAACTAGTGCATCCATATCCACTTGAATTTCCTTCCCTCCACCATCGGCTTCAAATTTTGTCGCGGTTGTATTGATAGTGACTTCGAACCGACCATCTGGTAACCGCTGGAATGTATTATCTTCAGAACGAAGATCGAAGATAATTATCTTTTCGAATAGATCCGTGATTACTGATTGAAACTGAGAGTCGGTGTTATCTCTGAATTTTGCTATCAAATCCCTTGTGGTTGGATAGGGAGGCCCCTGAAATCCCCATTCATCAATAAACTCACTTAAAATCCTGTTAACTGTATCCACCCCTAAATAATCTTTTAAGGCATATAGCACTAAACTGCCTTTTCGATAGTGAATGTAGCCTTGATTCTCTACTAGCATTAGCGGAAGCTCTTCTAACACTTCTGCTCCTCGACCACTAAGATAACTATCCAGTTCATAATTTAGAAATCGCTGCATATGGGCTTGGCCATATTCTTGCTCCATAACCATCAGGGCTGAATATTGCGAGAGCGTTTCTAGTATCATTGCTCCGCCTTGAACGTTTGCGCCCGAAACCTGGTGCCCCCACCACTGATGAGCGAGTTCATGTGCAGTAATGTAAAACACTGGGTCGATATCTGCAGGGTCCCGTATATCAGCGATAAAACCAATGTTTTCTGAAAATGGAATGGTGTTAGGGAAAGATTGAGCAAACGAGCCACGTTGTCGAGGGAACTCAAAAATTCTATATTGACGATATTGATAAGGACTAAAGTTTTTTGTGAAATAATCTAACGATTTCTTAGAAGCTTCTATCATGCGATCAACGTTATATCCATGTTTATAATAAACCTCGATATCTACGTCGTTCCATGTGTCGGATTTCATTTCATAGTCTGCGGAAAGAAATGATACAAATGGCCAAATAGGTTCATCCATCTTGTAGTGGAAATAGCGGCGGCCATTTTGTTCCCATTCTCTTTCAAGATAACCAGGGGTGACCGCTATTTGATCATGCGAGGTACTAACGATTGCTTCATACCCGGCTCGCATGCGAATAGTTCCAAAACCTTCATCATGTTTGCTTTCGTCATCAATCTTGGCAACTCGTTCTGCTGGAGGTAAGTCATAACGGCGCCGGCGATTGTTATCAATCAACTCTGACTCTTTTGAATATCCAGGTAAGGGAAAAGCTTCGATGTTGTTAAAAAATGTACCGTTACTTAGTAGTCGCGTGTTTGGGTTATTGTTTACAAATCCTGGCGTAAGCCATTCCACTTGAAAATTTACATCAAACAAGTCGCCTGACTGCATGGGTTGATTTAATACATAAATATAATAGCCGAGCTGAGTATCGCTATGAGTAACCTCCGAATCAGGAACTTCTAAACTGGTTAGAGTGATATTTGGTGGAATAGTGAAATGAAGCTCTGAAATTGGTTCATTAAAATTGTTTTGCAAAGTGTATCTGCCATAAACAAACGCTTCCTTGTCCTCCGGATAGATGTCCACTTCGGCATACATGTTGACGAGATCTGGAAAAAGCTGGTCTTCATATTGCTTATAGCTCCTTTCATAGTCAGCGACATCAGCTTCTACATCTAGGGCACTGCGTTTCTTGTTGAGAATGTTTGTGTTGTAAAAAATATAACTTCCAGTGGCCACAAATGCTGTAAAACAAGCAAGGATTGTACTGGCAATAATTGGTGTAAAACGCTGCTTTAAGCTTTTCCAAGAGAAGCGGTTTTTATGCTCACTGCCTCGTTGCCAAAGCAAATTCATTATTATCAAGAGCATTCCACAGAATATTGTCCAATAAATAGAAAACCAAACATATGCGCTCAGATTTGGCCCAAAACCCGTGAATACCGAATAAGGAATCTGAGGAGTGGCAAAAAGATAAAGGTTGTGATCAAACCCTTGCTGCGGAAGTATCAAGCTGCCTGCAAAGTACAGTAATACGACAAACATGCCAATATAGCGATTACCCGCAACGACATGCGCGAACACAGCAAAAACGCAGGTAAACCAGATTGGAAATTGAAAGAAAGAGAACAATCCAAAAAAGTATTGTAAGAAATTAAAATCAAAATATCCTTTTAGCGCCTGCACAACTATCGCCGCTATCATCGCTGCGAACAGCATTGCCGCCATGACGAGCATCAATCCAACAAGTTTCGCACTTATTGCGACCCAATTTGGATACGGCATAGCATCAACCATCTCAGAGATTTGCATGTTGTTTTCCCGCACCATTAGCTCTGAGGAATAGAAAATCAGTACCAAAATTAAAGGGAGCGTGTAACTGCTATTGATGATTGACACCATATATGTAGTTGTAGGATAGACTTCTGTGCCATAAATTCCGCCTAGACCAAAGTAGGCGGTACCAGCCACTTGAAGCATGCCAAACAAAGCGATCATTAAAAATGCTTTACCGATTATGATGCTGTAGAACTCTATTCGAAGCTGAGAAATAAATTGTAGAATTTGGGAAGCGAACCCAAAACGGTGATTAACTGAAATAGGGGTTGTTAAAGAAGAAATTGGTTCGATAATTCTCTTCTGCTTTTTAAAACTTGCAAAAAATTTCTTGAATTTTGTCTTTTCCGTCGCGAAATCCAACGAAAAAGTAAAATAGTGATAAGCAGCCAAAGTAAATGTTGACATAAATACAAGCACAATTAGCCGGTTATATAGAAAATTACCTGTAACTGGCATGATCTGTTCATTCATTTGGAATGGTGTCCAATAACGAGCAGTATCCGATAACGCTACCAAGCCAAAAGGATCCAATAGGCTTAACAAGCGAATATCTTCCGGATCAACTAGTGAACCAACTACTGACTGAACTACTAAAATAAGAAACAGTGTCAGGAAACTTGCCAGAAGACTGCGAGTTAAAGTGGCAATAAGAAAAACTAAAGCTGCCATCATCAATATATTTGGTAAAGCAATTGCCCAGGTGGCAAACCAATAAGCATCAAGTCGTAATGGTCCTAAGCGGTCTGGGTCGATCCAAGGCATAAACTCTCCGAGAAAAATGCCAAAAGCCGCTGCAAGATACACAATAAAACAAAAAATGAGCGCTCCACAAAATCGCCCAAAAAGATAATCAAATTTCTTTACTCGGGTTGTTAAGAAAATTTCAGCAATATTGTTATCAAAATCTCTTAACGCTGGACTTGAGGCATAAGCGACGCCCGCAAACAACGAGGTAAAAAAGCTAGTGTTGGCTAATACGATAATAATATTGAAAGGTGAATTGATATTTATGTTGGTAAGGGTGCCGCCGATTGAAATATTGTCAGAGACAGTGGCACCAAAATTAAGCAAAAATAATACGGCAGATATGACATAAACCAGTGGCTGTCTTGCATGATACCTAAGTTCAAATTTAAAAATTTCAGCAAACATGATTAGAGTTTTTCTGGAGGGCTTTTCATTTAAACAGTGATTTGAATTTTGTGGTCGCGTAGAGTGGCGAAATAGACACTCTCCAAGTTGGGGCTCATAGCTTCAAACCCGTTACCTGGATCTTGTTCGCTTAGAATATGTATTTTTGTGCGGCCTCCAACCAATGTTGAAAAGAGTACTCGATGTCTTTCTTCATAGTCTTCTACTTCATTACGATTAATAAACTTGGCATAGATTGATCCTTGCAAATGATCAATTACCTCAGCAGGATGCCCCTTTAATAGAATTCTTCCTCCGCCCATGATGGCCATGTCAGAGCAAAGGTCGCTGACATCATCAACAATATGGGTAGAAAGAATCACAACTGTGTCTTCGCCAATGTCGGCAAGTAGATTGTGAAATCTACGTCGCTCCTCCGGATCTAGTCCAGCGGTAGGTTCATCGACAATTAAAAGTTGAGGATTACCAATTAAGGCTTGGGCAATGCCGAATCTTTGTTTCATGCCGCCGGAATAAGTGCTCACAGCCGTATCGCGCACGTGCCATAGGTTCACCTGGTTCATAAGGTGATCGATAAGTTCCTTTCTTTCACTTCTGTTAGAGATTCCTTTAAGTACGGCAAAATGATCTAGCATTCTCTGTGCAGAAATTCGGGGATAGGTTCCAAACTCTTGTGGCAGGTAGCCAAGTACCTGACGAAGGGATTCCTTGTCATTTAGGATGTCAACATCTTCAAGAAAAGCAGTGCCTTCGTCAGCGTCCTGAAGGGTAGCAAGTGTGCGCATCAAGGTTGATTTTCCGGCTCCATTTGGTCCCAGAAGCCCAAACATACCCTGCGAAATTTGGAGGCTCACTTCGCTTAATGCTTTAACGCCGTTACTATAAGTTTTACTGAGATTATTGATTCTTAGCATTTTGCAAAATTACCCTTAAGATTGTGCTCTAAGTATTTAATCAACATGGTCAGTCAAAGTTATCCAATACACGCATTATGCCGGAGTTTAGTACCTATATCTCATGGAAAAAAGATGAAAATCGTGGCAATCAAAATGACCGCCGTTATAGTCTTTTTTACAGAGTTTACCTAGGCTCTTATATAGCTTCATGCCTGACAAGCGGTTTGGTGTGTGGCAGACTCCTAAATCCGCATATGAAAAGAACAATAATAAAGGTGAAACCATGTCTAAAAAAAGAATAGCTCTAGCTACGCTTGTGACTTCGCTGTTTTTTGTCACTCAAGTTTCAGGTCAAGGAGGAAACATTATCACTGGCGATGGATTTCCAAACCCGAATCAGGTGGTTACTAATGAGTGGGGTGATTTGCCCTCTGGGCGACAATGGGGGTCGACTGCGGGAATTGATATCGATCCCACCGACGGTCATGTGGTTGCATATGAGCGCTGCGGTGCGGGTGGGCTAGGTGGCCCCGGAATCAATTGTGATCGCAATCCCGTAGATCCTATTTTTAAATTTAACCGCCATACCGGTGAAGTTATTGCCAATTTTGGTGGTGGCATTATGGTTACTCCACACGGAATCCATGTAGATGATGAAGGCAATGTGTGGGTAGCAGATTTCGCGGGTAATGAAGCAGGTACAAAAGGGCATCAGGTGCATAAATTTAGTCCTGATGGCGAATTGTTAATGAGTCTTGGTACTGCAGGTCAACCTGGCGATGGCCCGAATCATTTAAACCAACCTAACGATGTAATCGTTGGCCCTAATGGAAACATCTATGTGGCAGACGGGCATAGTGGTCAGAACATGTTAAATGCTCAGGCGCTCGAAGAAGGGCGTCAGGCAGGACTAACTGCCCGGATCGTGAAGTACGCGCCAGACGGAACTTACATAAGAGAGTGGGGGCAGCTAGGAACCGAACACGGTGATTTCCGTACTCCCCATGCATTAGAATTCGATTCATTGGGCCGACTATGGGTTGCAGATCGTGGTAACCATCGTTTGGAAATCTTCGACCAGGATGGCAATTACCTCGAGTCGCGTTATTCGTATGGGCGAATCAGTGGTATTTTTATAACTAATGATGACATGGTTTATGCTATTGATTCTGAATCTGGCCCGCTTCGTCATGAAGCCTGGCGTTGTGGAGTGAGAATTGGCCCGTTGCACGAAGATCGAATTACCGGCTTTATTCCTGGCTATCAAACTGAAAGCAGATATGAGCAAGGAACTGCTGGTGAAGGCGTTGCGGTCGATGCCGATGGCAATGTTTATGCGGCAGAAGGACCTGCCTCATTACCTTTAGCAGGTGGGGCTTTCACCAAGTACACTGCAAATTAGACAATACTAATAAGTAGAAAGACCACGAATCTAGAAATAGAACGTGGTCTTTCTTTATAAATGTAAAAATTATTCGAATGAGTTTCTGCAGTAAATTTTGTTTTTCTTTATTGTTATTATTAATTGCGGCTTCTTGCAGCTCGTTAGATCAATCTCTTTCGAACCCTCAACAAACATTTATTAGCAATGCTCGCATCGTCGATGGGACAGGATCGCAATCTTACATCGCAGACCTACGCATAGAAGGAAACATAATTTCCGAAATAGGTGACCTGGAATTAAGACAAGGTGAAAGCTTTGTTGATGCTAGCGGATTAGTGCTCGCGCCAGGCTTTATTGACACTCACAGTCATCACGATAGAGGTCTTGAAGATAATCGCGATGCTCTGCCACTACTTAGTCAGGGAATTACAACAGCGGTTTTTGGTCAGGATGGCAGTCACAATTATCCGATAATGAACTTTTTTGCGGATTTTGAAAATTCACCTTCTGCAGTAAATATCGCTTCCTATGCCGGCCATAACACTTTGCGCAATATAGTTTTGGGAGCCAATAACAGAAATATTGCAACGGAAGAGCAAACAAACTCCATGGAGAGATTGCTGCAAACAGAACTAAATAACGGCGCACTTGGCTTATCCAGTGGTTTGGAATACGAACCAGGAGTTTATTCAGAATCAGAAGAAGTGCTTGCTCTAGCACATATAACTGCGGCTGCAAATGGTCGTTACACCTCGCACATCCGCTCAGAAGATCGCTTTATTTGGGAATCAGTAGACGAACTAATTGATATAGGCAGGCAAACAGGAATGCCAGTTCACTATTCCCATATGAAACTCGCAGGCAAAGCCTTCTGGAATGAAGCAGAATCTTTAAAACAAAAAATGGATAATGCGAGGGAAGAGGGCATTAACTTAACTGCAGATATTTATCCTTACGAGTATTGGCAATCAACCATTGAAGTTTTATTGCCAGACCGCAATCCCGATAATCTTGAAGAAATAGAATTTGTATTGCGTAATATCGCACCTGCTGATGGAATTATATTTACTCGCTTCGAACCTGATCCATCTTATGTTGGTTTGTCGATTGCAGATATTGCACGACTACGATCTGATTCTGAAGTGAATACACTTTCTAATGTAATAAAAGAAGGAAGAGTTTGGAGTGCTTCTAACGGTGGCAGATCTTCCGAATCAATAATGGGCCGTTCTATGCAAGAAGCAGATATAGAACAACTCATGCTTTGGTCCCATGCAAATTTTTGTTCGGATGGAGGTTATTCCGGACACCCCCGCGGATATGGTTCATATCCAAGAGTTTTGGCAAATTATGTGCGTGAGAAAAATCTTCTTAGCCTTGAAGCAGCAATTAAAAAGATGACTTTGATGGCAGCCTCCGCTATTGGTATCGAAGATAGAGGAACGATTAAAGGCGGTAACAAAGCGGATTTGGTCTTATTCGATATCAATACAATCCAGGATCACGCCACTATCCAGAACGGACAACAACTGTCCACTGGTGTGTTGCAGGTTTGGGTAAACGGTCAGATCGTTTTCAAAGACGGCGACACAACCAATGCAAGACCAGGGCGGGTGATCAAGAAAATTCGTTGATTCATAAAAGAAGAAAAGCCATTTCGAAAATCAAGTACTGAATTTTTAACCTGACGCCTTTTGTTTTCAGCAGTTGAATCCCTCATAATTACGCTTTGGGCTAGTTTAAGCCTTTTTTAATTCGTCAGTTGGAGAATTTGATGAGTACGACTTTTAGAGTAAATCGCATACAGCAAACGGTGGACGTGGATCCATCTAAGCCGCTGTTGTGGGTGATTCGTGAGCAACTAGGGCTCACCGGAACAAAATTTGGTTGCGGTATCTCCCAATGCGGCGCCTGCACGGTCCATATCGATGGCCAGGCTGTGCGTTCCTGTGTCACACCAATTTCTTCAGTCGAAGGAAGAGAAGTTACGACGATCGAGGGGATCGCTTCAGCTGATGGCGAATTACATCCCGTGCAGCAAGCATGGATTGATAATCAGGTACCACAGTGTGGCTACTGTCAGTCTGGACAAATAATGTCCGCCTCGGCACTGATTGCCAATAATCCTAATCCGACTGATGCTGATATCGACGCCGCCATGCAGGGGAATATTTGTCGTTGCGGTATGTACGGCCGAATTCGTAATGCGATTAAATCTGTTGGCGTTGCTTCTTCGGATGAAAAACTTTTTTACGATGTAGCTAGTGCAGAGGATGCGACGGAGGTCGATCATGGGTAAGTGGACCAGACGCGCATTTATAACAACCGGTTTAGTTGCCGGTGGTGGAGTTATTGTGGGTGTTGCCTTGCGACCCGGCAATCAGATTAAAGATCTGGCTGGCAAAGTAGGAGAAGAAGGCGGTCAATTGGTCCACTCTTACGTCAAGATCGACACCGACAATACTATTACCGCAATCATTCCTCACTCTGAAATGGGTCAGGGAGTGCAAACTGCATTAGGTCAGATGCTTGCAGAAGAGCTAGATGCAGATTGGGAAAATCTACTTACGGAAGAAGCGCCTGCTTTAGGTGAGTACTCAACCTATTCAGCAGGTCGTCGCTATCTTTTAGCTGGCATAGATTTTCCAGAAATCTTAATTCCTACAGTTGATGGCGCCATGATGCGGGTTGCGGATTCACTCAACATGCAAATTACTGGCGGCAGTATGAGTGTTCGTACAACTGGAGCACTAGCTATGCGCATTGCAGGTGCGGCGACAAGAGAAATGTTGGAGGAAGCTGCAGCAAGTTTATGGGGTGTCCCAATTAGTGAAGTAACGACCGAAAATAGTTACCTAATTCACGCAGTAACTAATAGAAGGGAGCCATATGCAACATTTGCATCAACCATTGCAGAAATGACTCCTTCGCAAACACCAACTTTTAAAGATCCTTCAGACTACAAGATCGTTGGTACTCATAAACCACGCCGCGACATTCCGGCGAAGGTTGATGGTTCATTAAAGTTTGCATTGGATGTTCGTCTACCGGACATGCTGTATGCATCAGTTATTCGCTCCCCCGTTTCGGGTGGCAGTGTAGTACTTTTTGATGAAGCAGCGGCGCTTGCAATCGACGGAGTTGTAGATGTTATTAAGATTCCTGAATCTACAATAGGAAATGCGTTTGGTGGTACCTATTCTGGTGAAACCGTGGCTGTTGTGGCGGATAGTTATTGGACGGCTAACTTAGCCATCAAGGAACTTGATGTGCAGTGGAGTAAAACAGGATTTGAATCTGTTTCCAGTGATAGCATCTTTGCACAATTTGATCGCGATATTACTTCAAGAATAGAACGTCAGACGGATCGCGTAGAAGGCGAAGCTGATTCGGTATTCTCAACAGCAGCCAAGATTATAGATGCTGACTATCATGTTCCTTATCTAGCGCACACCTGTATGGAGCCATTAAACGCCACTGCAAATGTTAGAGATGGTAACGCTGAAGTATGGGTAGGTTGCCAGAATCCTCTCGGATTTCGTCGAGATGTTGCTGTCGTTCTTGGCTTGGAAGAAGAGGCCGTTACTCTTCATAACCATGCTATGGGAGGAGGATTTGGCCGCAAGGCTCGTCCTGACTATGCAATCCAGGCTGCGCAAATTTCACAGGCAGTTGGCCGACCAGTACAATTGATTTGGTCACGGGAAGAAGATGTGCGGCAGGATTTTTACCGCCCAGCGGTGCAGAGTCGATTCCGGGCAGCATTCGATGCGGATAACAATATACTCGCTTGGGAAAATACTTACACCAACAAGAATGAGCCAGTCGAAGCACCATTGATTCCTTATGCAGTCCCGGCACAGGACATAGGTTATGTCAGTAGCCCGACTCATGTTCCATTTGGCGCATGGCGCAGTGTGGATCATTCCCAACATGGTTTCTTTACTGAATCGTTTATCGATGAAGCAGCTCATGCGGCGGAAAAAGATCCATTCGAGTTTCGTGCGGAGCTCCTGAAAGACAGTCCTCGACACTTAGCAGTGTTAGCTAAAGCTGCTGAAGAAGCGGGATGGAATAGAATGCTGCCCGCAGGGCGTGGACGAGGAATTTCTCTGCAAGAATCTTTCGGTTCTCTAGTTGCGCAGGTGGTGGAAGTAACAATTGATAATGGAGAAGTTGCAGTAGACCGCGTTGTCGCTGTAATTGATCCTGGTTTAGCGGTTGCGCCTGATGGTATAGCTGCTCAGTTAGAGTCCGGAATTATTTATGGGCTTACTGCAGCGTTATTCGGTGAGATAACGATCGAGGATGGAGCAGTTGTGCAGAGTAACTTCCATGATTACCCTTCGGTAAGAATGAATCAGGCACCTAAAATTGAAACCCACATTATAAACAGTGGACATGATATAGGAGGTGCAGGTGAGCCGGGCACTCCGGGTATCGGGCCAGCATTAGCCAACGCTGTTTTCGATGCAACAGGGATTCGTGTGCGTCAACTACCACTAAAAAACTTTGATCTGAATTTTCGGGTTGAAGAAACTGGCGATGTTGCTTAAACGCCGTAACAAAAAAAGGCCAGAGTATTTTTTTAGTCTGGCCTTTTTTTATGGCCTATTTTTTTAAATACCCTTAAACGGGTTTTTTAACTACCAATCGTTTTATGTAATTGTGGGGTATCTTTATCGTCGTCCTTCTATCTATGGGCGTCGGCGCATCGCGTTTATGACAAGGTTCTTAACTCTCAGCTCTAATCTTGATTTGTCCTCATTCTATTGTCTTGCCCTGCTGGAATTTAGGGCAAATGCTCGATAAAACCGGTACTTACGCCGCTTGACCCTCCGCTGACTAGCTGGGAGAATTCCGAGCAACTATTCCCTAAATATGACAATTAAAAAGATGGGGCTCGCTAATGATAATTCGACTTAAGCCCACTGTTTTCCTTCCGTTCAAGGCGTTTCTTGCTGCTTCCCTTTTGAGTATTTCATCAATAGCTCAGGAGATCGGTAACTACGAACCTGAACAAGCTTGGGATGGCAACCCTGATATCAACGGTGTTTGGCAGGCGATGGGCACTGCCCACTGGGATCTTCAGGACCATGAAGCTAGCGCAGGGTTGCCAGAAATGGGCGCAATCGGTGCCGTGCCACCTGGCCAGGGCGTTGTGGTAGGAGGAGAGATTCCTTATCAAGATTGGGCCATAGAACAAAAGCAAGCCAACTGGGATAGCAGACCTACTGGTGATCCTGAAACGAAGTGCTATTTACCTGGGGTACCTCGAGCTACTTACTTGCCGTATCCATTTCAAATTCTACAAGGCACCGACAAGATGATGATCGTGTATGGGTTTGCCGAAGCGAATCGCACCATTCATATGAATGTGGAAAATCCGGAACCGGCGCCATTAGACACCTGGATGGGTCGTTCCCATGGTCATTGGGAAGGCAATACATTAGTAGTAGATGCCCGCGGATTTACCGGCGAAGCCTGGTTTGATCGAGCAGGAAACTTTGCCAGCAGTTCACTGATTGTGACTGAACGCTACACGCCAATCAGTGCTGATGCCCTGTTGTATGAAGCAACAATCGAAGACCCAACAGTTTTCACGCGCCCTTGGCAAATTCGTATGCCGTTATATCGACGTCTTGAACCAAATGCGCGAGTGATTGAATACAAATGCGTCGAATTTTCAGAAGAGATTTTGTACGGCCATTTAATGAAAAGAGAAGAATCAGAAGATTAAAAAAGAATTATTCACACTTAACGGAATTTAAAGAATAAAGACTAACCAATTGGAGGTTCGCACCATGAAGTGTCGTTCCATAAAAGTAAGTAGCACTAAGTTGATTGCAAAGTTAATCGCTGCAATAGTAATAGCATTTCCATTTGCACTTAATGCCGCCACTCCAAACCACATTCAGATTGCTCTTTCGAGCACCAACGAGGCAGTGGGTTGGTACGAAGAGTATTTGGATTGTGAAAGAGTAGTTGGCAGAAACGATGCAGTTGTCTGTGGTGAAACCAATATCGAGTTTTTCGTAGGCCGCACAGTTGGTGGAAGCCAGGGTTCTGCTATCGATCATATTGGTTTTTCTGTACCTGATCTCGACGCCAAAATGGCTGAACTTGAGTCAGTAGGTGTACGTGGCTCTGGAGTTCGTTTGATTCGATTCGATGATGGTGCTTTGGTTCGTGATATACCTGGACTATTTAAGATCGCTTTCATCACCGATCCATGGGGAACCAAAATTGAATTGGTGCAGGATGAGGCTGTAATTGGATTTCATCACATCCATTTGAATTCAGTCGATCCAGTAGCGGCACTTGACTGGTATAACCAGGTGCTAGGTGGTGAACGTGCAAGCTTGAAAAGTATGCTAGACGGCGTGCGTTTCGGCGATATCTGGTTACTGGCAACCCAATTTAACGACGGTCGACCAGGTATTACTCAGGGTCGCACTATCGATCATATTGGTTTTCAGGTAGCGGACTTGGATGCCGCTGCTGCCGAAATGAATCAACTCAATGTTGATTTTCGTCAGGATCCCATGGTTCCAGAGCGCGGTCGCTCTGATGCTAAGCAGGCTTTCATTCTTGGACCTGATGGCGTGATGATCGCTGTAGTAGAACCGGGCTGGGAAGGAATCGAGGAAGAAGCATTCAGTGCAGACAACAGTGATTCTGAAGAACTTTACATTGTGCCAAGAACACCTTGGGGTGAGCCTGATTTTCAAGGTATCTGGACCGCCGATGCGGCACACGGTATTCCTTTACAGCGTGGTGTCGGCGCCGGGGAAGCTGGAGAATTAACTCCGGAAGAAGCAGCTGCTCGTCGTGAGCGAGGCACACTAAACAGCATCTGGGGTTACGATCGGGAATGGCGCGATACCACCTTAGGTTATGTAAGGTCTGCACCCTCCACGCAGGCGGCAATGATTATAGATCCGCCAAACGGGCAATTGCCCGAAACAACCGAGGCTTATAAGCAATTAGTTGCCAATGCGCCACCCAGAATTCCACCACAGCGTGCCAGAACACCAGTAGACTTAGGTACTTATGTGCGCTGCATCACTCGTGGGCCAGTAGGCATGATGATGCCAAGTATTTATAACAACGGTCTACAGATTATTCAGAGCCCAGGTAACATCGCGATTCAAAAAGAAATGATTCATGAGACTCGAATCATTTCTACAGAGTCTCGTGAAGGTTATGGTGATGGACTTAAAACTTGGCTTGGAGATTCCCATGGTCGTTGGGAAGGTGACACGCTAGTAGTTGAAGTGAGAAACCTTAATGGTAGAACTTCTTATCTCGGATCCAGCGCCGATATGAAGTTAACTCAGCGGTTTACTCGGACCGGTCCCGATACATTGCGGTATGAATTTACAGTTGAAGATCCAGCTGTGTGGACTGAACCTTGGAGTGGAATGTTCAATTTTATAAGAGATGATAGTCAATATGAGCTTGTTGAGTATGCATGCCACGAAGGTAACTACGGTATGACTAATACTTTAAGTGCTGCGCGTACAATCGATGCACGTGAAGCTGAAGAAGCTGACTATCAGGAATAGTTAGTAAACGAATTTAAATTTAAATCGATAGAGGTAAAACCAATGCGAATGCGATTACTAATCAGTGCAATTGGTGCTATGGGCATGTCTCTTTTTGCCTTTACATCGCTGCAGGCACACCATGCCTTTTCGGGTGAATTTGATTCTACCCAGCCAATCAATTTACGTGGCAAGGTCGTGAGGATGGAGTGGATTAATCCTCATGCCTGGTTACACCTGGGTGTTACTAATGAAGATGGTGTAGAAGAAGTGTGGATGATTGAAGCTGGACCACCGGGCGCCTTGGTACGCAGAGGTTGGCGAAAAGATTCAGTGCTTCCGGGCATTGAATTAGTTGTTCAGGGTTATCGCGCTATTGATGGCACGAATAAAGCGAATGGTCGCGAAGTAACATTCCCTGATGGCCGTAGACTCTTTGCTGGTTCTTCCGGAACCGGTGCACCTACTGATGGGGCTGACCCAACAGAGCAGTAGATCGACATCTTGCCTAAGAATGGGCAGAGCCAAAACTCTGATTTGTGTTTTGGCTCTGCCTTATTTATTTATGATTTATGAACTCTTCTTTAGGATTAAGTAAATGGCTAAACCTTTTCCAGATCATCCTAACCTAGTTGGCGGATATGCACCTATACAAATGGAATGTGATGCTCCTGATTTGATTGTTGAAGGAGAATTACCACTAGACTTGAATGGTACTCTGTACAGAAATGGACCTAATCCTCAGTTTGCACCTCGTGGGCAGTATCACTGGTTCGGGGGTGATGGAATGGTTCATGCGTTTCAAATTGATCAGGGCAAGGTGGCCTATAGCAATCGTTGGGCTCGGACTGTGAAGTGGAATTTGGAAAATCAGGCCGGTGAATCACTTTTTGCGGCCTTTAATCCGATGGAAAATGACCCTCGAGTGGCGAATGTGGAAACTAACGGCATAGCTAATACCAATGTTATATGGCATGGCAACAAACTACTGGCGCTGGTTGAGTCCAATGCGCCCTTCGAACTGGACCCTGTTACTTTAGAATCTATCGGAAGCTGGACCTTCAATAACAAACTAAAAGGTGCCATGTCAGCACATCCGAAAATTGATCCAGAAACTGGAGAGATGTTGTTCTTCGCCTATAATGCAGATGGAATTATTTCACCACGAATGGCATTCCACGTTGCTGACCGAGATGGCAATTTGATCCGCAGTGAATGGTTTGATGCGCCTTATGCGGCAATGGTCCATGATTTCATTACCACTCGAGACTATATAATTTTTCCTATCATGCCACTCACTGGCTCCATGGAGCGAGCAATGCAGGGTGGCCCGGTTTATGCGTGGGAAGCCCAAAAAAGCAGCTATATCGGCATAATGCCTCGAAATGGCACGGTGGAGGATATTCGCTGGTTTGAGGGCGATCCGGCTTATGTTTTTCATCCCATGAATGCTCATAACGATGGAGAGAAAATAATCTGCGAGGTATGTCAATATGAGGAAGCACCCCTGTTTCCACATGCGGATGGATCGAAGCCAGATCCAGAGAAAAGCTCTGCAAAACTAATGCGCTGGGTATTTGACCTTTCTGTGAACACCAATACTTACAAGGTCGAGCAGCTCGATGATATGCGTACAGAATTTCCTCGATTGGATGAAAGATTTGCCGGCCTTTCCTATCGTCATGGTTATTTTGCCTGTGTGGTTGGTAGCGGCGCTGAAGGAAACCGATACAATGGTATTGGTCATATAGATTTAAGTAGTGGAGAGATTAAAACTTTTAATGAAGGCGATGAATTCGCGATTTCAGAGCCAGTCTTCGTGCCGAGGCAAGCTAATTCGCCTGAGGGAGAAGGGTATTTGCTCGCTACTGTTTATAATTCACAAACTGACAAAAGCCATTTGATTATTCTTGATGCTGAAAATATTGACGCCGGCCCTCTAGCTCGAGCCATGCTTGACCACCGTGTACCGTTTGGTTTTCATGGGAACTGGCGCAGTGCTCATTAACGAATTGGCTACAGTTCCGTTTTTGTAAAAGCAAAAATATTGAACAAGCCTGCGAACTTTTCTATTAATCGCTTAAGTTTAGAAAAAATCCTTTTATGATCACACAAGGATTTGAATTTTTAGCGGTCATTTTTGGGCTTTGCGGAATCCTTGTTTGGTTAGAGGCAAGATATCGCTCGGCTTTTTTTCGTTGGTTTCCATCGATTGTCTTAGTCATGTTTGCCTCTATGGCGCTTTACACTGTTGGTCTCTGGCAACTAACAGAACAAGTGCGAGAGGCAAGAGAATCACTAAGAGATAATTTGATTCCTGCCATGCTTTTTCTCATGTCTTTGAAATTTAATCTTGTGATCATTCGCAAACTTGGAATTCGCTTGATTGCTCTTTTTTTAGCATCAACTTTTTCAATCATGTTGGGGTTTATATTCACACAGCAATTGATGCGGGAATTTCTTGGTGATGAAACTCCTCTCACATTTGCAACTATGTCTGCTGGTTGGACCGGCGGAACACAGAACTTCGTAGCCGTTAAGGAAGCATTATCTGTTAGTGACGAAGCAATGACATATACCTTGCTTATGGGGGCAGTTTGCTACTCTATTTGGCTGGTAGTGATCCTTGCACTTAAGCCTTTTAAACCACAACTAGATCGTTTTCTTCGCACTGACGACCGAGGATTGGATGACGTGATGAAGTCGCTGCAAGGAATTGATAAGGCAAAGCAAGTTGAAATGCCTTCATTATTTCTTATGCTTGGCTTATCACTTTTGGTTGCATCTTTCAGTAATTATTTAGGGGAACTTATTGCCAGCCTCGGATTTCTAAATCCAATGATTTGGGTCATCATAGTTTCTTCTGCTTTAGGTATGGTGGGGGCTTCGACTAACTTTGGGAATCTAGGTGGTAGTGAAGAAGTATCCACTATCATGCTGTATGTCATCGTTGCTCTCATTGGAGCTGAGGTCAGTCTTGGAGCGATTTGGCAGGCTCCCATGTATATCCTTTCTGGCTTTATTATCCTCAGTATTCATGGCGCTTTATTACTGATTGCAGCCCGATTTTTGCGAATGAATCTATTGTTAACCGGCATCGCATCGATCGCTAACATTGGCAGTGCCCCTTCTGCCGTAGTTGTTGGCGCTTCCTATGGCAGAGAGCTAATTCCTATCGCCATTATTATGGCCTTAATAGGTTCAATGATTGGCTCCTTTGTCGGCCTTACTGTCTCTGAAGTATTACTATGGTTAAGCCCGACTGAATAAAGGGTAGTGATTATTCAAAGAAGGAATTGCAGTTTTCAATACTAAAGAGAATTGTGAAATATGTTCTTAGCGATTACCAAAACCATCATCAACCATTACATCCAGCAGGGTTGGTCCTTTGCTGCTAATCGAGTCTTTAAGAGCTGAAGGGAAATCTTTAGCGCACTCAACTCTTCTTGATTTAACTCCCATGGATTCAGCGAGCGAAACAAAATCCAACTCAGGAGAATGAAAGTCCATTCCAATGAAATTGTGATTGTCGTGAAAAGCGATTAGTCGCTCTTTAAGGATTCGGTAACCGCGATTGTTAGCAATTACATAAGTAATTGGAAGTTCAAGATTAGCCGCAGTCCAAAGTGCCTGAATGTTGTACATTGAACTGCCATCGCCAATAACAGCAACTACTGGACGATCAGGCAAAGCGAGTTGTATACCCACTGCTCCTGCAATTGCGAATCCGATACCACCACTGGCGAGCCCGAAATAACTTTGTGAATCGCGATAAGGTAGGTAACGTAGCATTGTTGCACCCGAGACCAGGGCTTCATCAACGATAACCGCATTGTCTGGAATTGATTCTGAAATCTGCAACATTAACAACTCGGGATCGATTGGCCTTGCATCAAAATCGGCTGAGCCCAGCAGCGCTTCCCGATGTCGCTCTCGTTGTGTGTACCAGTTTTTATCTCGCAGTTCTGGCAGTGAAGAATTGGCTTGTGTTTTTTGTTCAGAAGATTGCATTGAGCTAACCACTGGAACCAAAGATTGCAGAGTTGTTTTAACATCAGCACGAATTGCTAGTTCGGTTGGATAGTTCTTTCCCATCTCCCAATCCCTCAATCCCACCTGTATGACACTCATTGATTCTGGGAGTGGATCCACTTCGCTGAAAACCGACATTCGTAATACATCGGCGCCAACACAAATCATCAAGTCGTAGTTGTCGAGTATTTTCCGAGCCTGTGCTTGCACACGTGGAAGTCCGCCCATAAAGCAAGGACTTTCAGATTTTGCATGAGCACCGTATGGAACTGTCTGCTGATAGATTGGAGCACCTAATACTTCGGCTAGCTGTCCTACTTCGTTGAGGGCATCATGGGTAGCAACTTCATGGCCGCTCACGATCACAGGAGCCTTAGCTATTAATATGCGCTCTGCAAATGACTGCAGAACTTCATCTGTTGGTCGGGCGCTAGTATCAACTCGTGTAGTACTGCCTAGATCGAGAAGTCCTTCTTCATTAAGAATGTCTCCGGGTAATGAAATGAACACAGGACCTGTAGGCGGAGTCAAAGCAACCTTTGCTGCGCGATGCACGATGCGAGGTAAGTCTTCTAATCGAGTTACTTCAACTGCCCACTTCACTAAAGGTGCCGCGATGGGCACAAGCTGATCATATAGCATAGGTTCAGTCAGACCGTGCCCCTGCTCTTGTTGACCCGCAGTGAGAATTACCGGTGAACCGAAAAATTTAGCGTTATAAAGCGAGCCCATGGCATTGCCCAACCCTGGGGCCACATGAACATTACATGCGGTTAACCTCCCCGTCGCACGGGAGAACCCATCAGCCATAGCCACTACTGTTGCTTCCTGAAGTCCAAGCACATAATTGAGATCTGGATGATCAGTTAGTGCATCCATGATGGGTAATTCCGTTGTGCCGGGATTACCGAAAAGATGGGTTACGCCTTCCTGCTTTAACAAGGAAATAAAAGCAGATTTCCCAGTTATGTTCTTATTTGAATGCGAATTCAAGGCGATCTCCATGTGCAAGCTATAAATTTCGAAACAGAGAAACTATCATCTCTGGCTTAATGAAAACAGTTGGTCGGGAGGATGATTCAAATGTTTTTGAAAGTTAATATCTCAATTCATGGAAACAGAAATTGACGGAATAAGAATAATGCGTAATTCGAGATTGAATAGGCTTACAGTATTAGTGGCTATGCTTATAATGTTCTGATATTGCGGCTAAGATACTAATATAAAAAAGGTGAGAGGGAGAGAGCTTTGGGCGAAGTCTTAGATACGTTTGAGTTGAAACATGTCTCTACGACATACTCGGAAGACGATCAGGGAAATGTTTTGACATACTTTAACTGCCGCGGCAATGCAGCGGGTTTCGGCCTTGTTTATGACACTGCTATTTTTCTTAACCTGCAAAATGATGCACAAAGCGGAGACCTCACGCGAATTGGGCATGCTTTTGCAAGAGATGGTTCTTATGTGACCGGCCATGGAAAAGGCAGTTGGCAAAGAATACCTGACGAGCATGCTTGGAAGACTGAGGTAGTATTCAATATTGATGATGGTACTCAAATTCGAAGTGTCGGGGAACTTCGTTTAGATACTGAGACCCATGCTGGTACAAATTATTCTGTCGATGATTAATACTCGGCAGAGAAATAAGGAATAAAATTATTAATCAATTTTTTTCATTTATATTCTCCAAGAAACGATCCTTGGTATTACTATTAGTTTTCCTGCTTGGGTTTTTCCTGTTTCTTCAGTCTAGCCTCGGGCCAAATAACTTTCTTAGAGCTGATTCAAACGCTTACCATGTGGACTTCGGTGGAGTTGCCTTGATGGTGATTTTTATCGTCGGCTATTCTGCCTATATCTCGTATAAGACTCTTATCAATTTTGGTTATCTACTATTAATATTTTCATTACCTGTTGCCATTCTTAAGACATTTGCAGAAATGGTAAGCCTGCTTGCGACAATGGATGGAAATGCGCTCGAGATGACGTCAACAATCAGTGAGTTTTACACTATATTTCTTATTGGTTGTTTTTTGAGTGCATGTGGATACTTTATAGATGAGCGCCGAAAATTTTATGAAACCAAAACGCTATCTGACTTTGATGTATTTTTTCTGCTTCTATTACTGATTGGCTTCAATCTTGTCAACATCTACACGGTAGTGCTGCGCTCTGACTTTCAAATATCATTTGGCGAATTTTGGAGCGGTCCTGCATGGCTAGGAGTGTTATCTAGCTTGGGTATTGCCTTAACGCTATATGTCATCTTTGATAGAAAATCGGAAGATTGGAAACTATTGGAGTATCCAAAATATGTGTTATCTAATTCCAAATTATTATTAGACGCAGTAATGAGCGTAGTTCTAATGTCTGCCATTTTTGGAGCTATAGCTTTTTATTATACTTCTCAAAGTTCTATAGCAAGTGTCTCAGTGACTACTGAAATCGGGTTTTTAAGCATGTTTTATGCTGTCAATATCTTTATATTGGCAATGGTAACCGCCCTCCGAGTAGAACGAAATTTTCTGGAACTGGACTTTACCAGGAGAAATTGGCACATAATTGAGGCCTTTGCGTTTTTGACATTTATGAGTCTGGCTCCCCCAACAATGTGGGACAGATTTTCAGCCTATTTTGATCAAACACCTCCCGAAATTCTAGAACTCCAAGAGAGGATATCCGCACTAGAGGAGCTAGCTCAGTAGAGCGACTGGTGAAAATGATATTGAGGTTTTTGATTGCATATAAACATTTTGGGCTTGTGAATAGTTTGGTAGGATCTCGCCGCATAATCCTTTTGTGTATTTTAATTACATTAAACGGATGCTTTGCAGGGGAAAATATTGAGACCATTAGGCCAGGAATCTTAACTGTAGCAGTAACGTCCGGTGCTCCCACGGGAGAATATGATTCTCAGTTATGGATCAGGCGCTATGTTGAAAGGTTTTCTGAGGAATATAATTTCATAGTTTCCTGGGTTGTAGTTCCTTTTTATGAATCATGGTTGCTCGCGAGCAATGACGAAGTTGATCTGGTTGCAACTAATGTCGCCAGCTTTTCCGATCGTGTAAGTGCAGGTGCAACATTTTCCGCACCTTTTCTATTTGAACGAAGAGCGTTACGGATCAGACCTGAAGATCAAGATCTCTATAGTCACATCAATGACTTCATTGGTAAGAGAGTAGGGGTGGTTTCCGGCATGGCGGCTGAGCGGGATATTAATAGCCGTGCGCCGGATGGCGTTATTGTAAGAACCACAGATACTTTCGCAAAACTCTATGCTGAGTTTGATGCCGGTGAACTCGATGCGATAGCCGAAGCTGAATACTATTCGCTGGATGGTGAGGTAATCCCTTCCCATGGTGATGATGTTGTTTTAATTGATCATCACGATCTTAATCCCGGCCAGAGAGAAGAATCTGTATTTGTCGTGCGTGATAGTAGTACCAAATTGATAGAAGCAGTAAATGAATTCATCGCTCGAACAAGGTTTCCTTTGTGAATCTTTAGTCGAACGTCAATATTGTTCGCGTAACTAGATCTCTTAAATTTCAGTCGACGACGAACAAAGCAATAATAATAACGAGCACTACAATGGCAACTCCAACTACCGAGCGCTGGACCAGTCGTTTTTCCTTTTTAATGATTGGCATCGGTGCTGCTGTTGGTCTCGGTAACCTTTGGCGATTTCCTTTCCAGGCGGGTGAGAATGGTGGGTCAGCTTTCGTACTGGTCTACCTACTCTGCATTGTCGTTATTGTTTACCCGGTACTTATAGGAGAGCTTGCGATTGGCAGGCATATGGGATTGTCTGCCGTTGGCTCAACCAAGGAAATGGCAGTAGCTGCCGGAAGATCGCCATGGTGGGGATTAGTGGGCGGTATCGGAGCGTTTGCGACCTATATGGTTTTATGTATTTATGGAGTCATTTCTGGCCGGGTGTTGGCTTTCGCATTTGCTGGATTTACTGGGACATATGTTGAAGGAGCAATGCCGGCGGTCTATGCAACGCCATTGCGCGCCTTTTTCTGGCAAACCTTGTTCATGGTAATAACTGTTTCCATTGTTTTGCGTGGATTGAATAAAGGTATTGAGAGTTTTACGCGAATTGCCATGCCTACATTTTTTGTCATGCTCGTATTACTCTCAATCTATTCGCTTTTGAATGGAAGTGCCGGCGCGGCTATTGATTATCTGCTAAGCCCGCGGTTTGAAGAACTAACTCCAGCGATTATGCTTGCCGCATTCGGGCAGGCATTCTTTTCTGTGGTTGTTGGTGGCGCTGCTATGCTTACTATCGGCTCATTTATGGATAAGGAAGCAAACATCGCTAATGATGGTTTGTTCATTGCAACTTCCGACACCATTGTCGCAATGGTAGCAGGTCTCATGATCTTCCCTATTGTTTTTCAGTATGGTCTCGATCCGGCCATGGGCATGGGATTAATCTTTAGCACTATGCCGCTTTCTTTTTTACAAATGCCGGCAGGGTCATTTATTGGCGGTTTGTTTTTTAGCTTAGCTGCGCTAGGCGCACTTACTTCTTCGATTACTATGTTGCTGCTTGCTGCTGTAGCGGTCGAAGAGCAATTGAAACTGCAACGCAAGACTGCTGTTATTGCGCTCGGCGCCGTAGCCTGGATAGTTGGTGCAATCAGTGTTTTCTATCCCCACTTAAATGAGGAAATAGATTTCTTGTCAGGACAGGTCATATTGCCCATTGGAGGGATTTTAATTGCAGTTTTTGCCGGATGGATTGCCCCAAGAGAAGCGATGCGTAATGAATTATCGGGCTTAAGTGATACGTTATTTACAATCTGGTGTTTTATTGTCAGATACCTGGCCCCATTGTTAGTTGGGGGCGTACTAATCCTGGGCTTATCAGCTCGTTTCTGACTTTTATAATGCTATGAATTCGCAAGATCGGCCGAGTTATCGACTATTGCCTTGCTAGTTGTGAGTAAGTTGCTTTCGTAAGTTTGGAATCTCTCCACTACTAATCCGTCGCTGATAACGCTTAAGTTCCTTTTTAACTACTGGTGCCAATATATAGAGCCCAAGTATATTCGGCAGAGCAATAACAAAAACCAGGGCATCGGAAAACTCCAGTACAGCATCCAATTGAATCATGCAGCCGAGTGCAGCGAAGACACAGAAGATTGCCTTGAAAACATTCTCCGCTTTCTTTGATTCGCCAAGTATGTAGGTCCAGCCTTTGAGCCCATAGTAGGACCAAGCTAATAAAGTAGAAAATGCAAATAGTATTGCGATAAGGGAAAGAGGCACCACAGACCAACTTAAGGTACTACCAAAAGCCTGGGATGTTAGCTCTATCCCTTGCATTCCCTCGCTGGCCATACTGGGATCATACACAGTAGTTAGGATCACTAATGCGGTCAGTGTGCAAATAACTACAGTGTCGATAAAGGGTTCCATTAAACCAACGAATCCTTCAGTCACGGGTTCATTGGTTCTGACGGCGGAGTGGGCAATTGCTGCTGAGCCGATACCTGCCTCATTCGAAAACACGGCACGCTGAAAACCCATGATCATAATGCCAAGTATGCCTCCACCGATAGCTTCGGGATTGAAGGCTTCTGTAAAAATCGCCCCGAATGCCCACGGAACTCGATCTGCATTAAAAGCGATTACCGTCAAGGCGCCGATGATGTAAGCAATTGCCATAAACGGCACAAGCTTACTGGTTACTCTGGCTATGCTTCTTATACCGCCGATGATTACCATGGCCACGATAGCTGCTAATACACTTCCGAACAGCCAACCTTTATCCGCGAAAAAACCAGTATCGCCCCCGGTTACAACTACAAACTGTTCAAACGCCTGGTTAGATTGAAACATGTTCCCAATACCCATACAGCCAAAGACGATAGCCAATGCATAGAAATAGCCTAAAGGTTTGCCCAACCATGCCAGGTTTCTTTCCTTCAAGCCTTCTTCCAGGTAATACATTGGGCCGCCGGATACAGTGCCGTCGGGATTGAGTTTGCGATATTTAACACCAACCACGCATTCGGCAAACTTTGTTGACATCCCGAGAAATCCAGCAAGCATCAACCAGAACGTTGCACCCGGCCCGCCGACTGAAATAACTATGGCAACACTGCTGATATTGCCGATCCCAACAGTGCCTGATACAGCTGTGGCCAACGCCTGAAAGTGGCTGAGTTCACCACTCTGACCTGGTTTGCTGTAATCGCCTCTAAGCAGTTCGAAGGCATGCTTAAAACCGCGTAAGTTTAAAAATTTGAAATAAAGAGTAAAGAATAGTGAGGCGCCAATTAGCCAGAGCACTATAAGAGGTAGCTGGCTACCAAATATACTGACCTCAAAAAAGATAAATCCCGCTACGATATCCGCGATAGGTTGAAGAGCATTGTTTATGGTTGTATCTATTCCTGCCGCCAACACGGGCTGGCTGACCAGCATCAGCAAAACTGATAGGCAACTGACAATACTTTCTCGAAAGGGAAGGTGTCTGGAGGGTTTCTCAGCGAGACTGCAAAAAGTTGAGATTTCTATACAATTCTCCAAGTGTTGAAATTCACGGACAACGAACAGTCTATTGAGTTTTTACGCTTAGTACAAAAAGAATAGTATGCAGTCAGCTTCTATTGGCTTTGAGAATGCGAAGAGGAGAGTTACGTAGACTGAATTGGATTATCATAAGTTAAAGCAGCTTTAATCGCTTATACTGAAAACTAATTCATTATTTTGTTAAAGCGCGAACGATATGAAACTAGGGATTTTGAATGCAGACCAAGTTAAGCCCGAATTCGTTAAGGAGTTTGGCGAGTATCCCGATATGTTTGCGGAAATTTTTCGCGCCATCGATCCGGACATTTCACTAATCACTTATGAATTAGTAAACGGTGAATATCCTGCTGATGTTGATGAAGTCGATGGCTATGTAATTACCGGAAGCAAACTCAGTGTCTATGATGATGTGCCTTGGGTGCATGAACTAAAGTCTTTTGTTAAACAATTGCATGAGAAGAAAAAGAAGCTCATCGGAATCTGTTTCGGCCATCAAATGGTAGCAGAAGCGTTGGGTGGTGCGGTAGAACAAGCGGAACTAGGTTGGTGCGTTGGTGTCCATAGTAACCAGCTCAATAAAGATGCCGAATCTTATGGTTTGCACGGGCAGGCGGTGTTGCTTCGCTCTAACCACAAAGATCAGGTCACCGAATTACCGGAAGGCGCTATAGTTTTAGCCGGTAACAACAGCTGTCCAATTTCCTCAATTGGAATAGGCGATCACATTTTGACTTTTCAAGGTCATCCGGAGTTTAGTGAAGGTTATGCTCGGGCTCTGTTGAATATGCGCCGAGAAATATTTGGAGAAGAGCTTTTCCATACAGCTATAGATTCTCTGGAAATTGATCCGGACAATCATCGGATTGCCAGCTGTATTATTGATTTCGTATCTCGCTAGAGCTCTTTAATAAGGCATATCACCATCAATCACGATGCGGTGCAGCATCCTGTGAGCAGGGAAATAGTCATTGATAGGTTTGTGCTGAGTACTTCGGTTATCCCAAATGGCGATTGTATTGGGTTCCCAGTTAAAACGACAACTAAATTCTGGTGTTGTCACATGCTCGTATAGAAATTCAAGCAGTGCAGCACTCTCTTGTTTTTCCAGTTCCAAAATGCGAGTGGTAAACAAAGAGTTGACGAATAAAACCTTCTTAGCACTTTCCGGATGGGTGCGAATCACCGGATGAACAACTGGAGGATTGTTTGCAACTGCCTGTGCCAACCTCTCTCTGCCGCCAGGTTCTGCCAAGCTCTCTTTGAAACCCCAACTAAAATCATGTTCGGCAGTAAGGCCTGATAGAAACTCCTTCATCTGAGGAGACAGCGCATCATATGCCGCAGTCATGCTAGCCCACAGGGTATCGCCTCCCTGTTCTGGGATAACTTTAGAGCGGAGCACAGCCCCCATTGGTGGATGCTGCCTGAACGTCATATCAGTGTGCCAAGCTTCAATCTTGGAAGGGTTTTCAGCCGTACTTTCTAGAATGGTGATTTCAGGAAATCCGTCCACAGTGCCATAGGCGGGATGAGTCTGTAATGGCCCAAATGAAGCAGCCAGGTCGTGATGCTGCTGAGGGCTAATATCTTGGTCACGAAAAAAAATGACCTGATGTTCCACCAATAGACGACGCACTTCCTGAAATACTTCAGGGGTCAGTCCCGATGCGAAATCGACGCCACTTAATTCGACACCGAGGGCAGCAGCAAGTGGTTTGACTGTAAACATTATTGCACTCCGACCATGCGTACTGAGTAGATACTAATTCTTATCTACATGTCAGTACACTAAATTTGGTGCTCGCTTTAGTGATGATAGGTAACGCGCGATCTCTTCTGGCGCACTTTTTTTCGCTGCCGCTTCAGCTTGTGGGTTATAGTTAGTATTGGTATTAACGTCATAGGTCCAATATTCGCCGTTGGCATCGAAAATTATCTCGATGCCGGCAATGCCGATATCATTTTCCGCTAGAAATTTTTCATAGGTGTCTATGTTTGGAATTAAAAAGTCTTCCTGAATCCTAAATTTCTCATATTCTCCAGTTGGGCAATTTGATTCCAGTTCACAGGCTTCAGCTGGACACAGTTCAAATCCTTGAGATGTATCGACTTCAACACAGTAGAAAAATTTTCCGTTCACAAACTCCATACGGAAAATCGATTGTGTTGGCGATGCGACATATTCCTGTAACAAGGTAATACCATCTGGGGATTCGTCGAAGTTATCGCCATAGAGATAGTTCCTTAATGTTTCCTGATTATCAAACTTCATTACACCTAATCCTTTACCAGCGCGGTTGTGTTTTGTAAT
>JBJLER010000003.1:0-15129 GCA_045565735.1 Pseudohongiellaceae bacterium | reverse complement strand
CTAACTGAGAATGGTTTGTCTCAGTTAGAGCAAAACGATATTCACATTCGTTATCTACGTTATGATTGGGATTTAAATGGGGCAAACTAGAGTCTCGATTCGAGATTTTCAGATTATTTTTAAAATAATTAGTTGTGCTACACTCCTCGGCGGAAGAGTACCATCCCCGGTGGGGTGCCCGGACTTCAAACCCGGTGAAGTCTGTTAATGACAGGCTTGGTGGGTTCGACTCCTGCCTCTTCCGCCAAGCTCTCTTCCAGCAAGAATCAAAAAAACTTTGAAAAGATCACATAACAGCATTGACTGTGAGATAGTGACCCTGTATTGTGCTCGCTGCTTGAAACTAAGCACTTTATTTATTTACCCATTTCGAAGTCTTCTCTGTAACACCTCGTCCTGTAGTCTTTAAGTACGGTCCAATTTCTAGCACGAACTTACCAGCCGCCCAATTCTTGGCTGTTGGTGTCACTATTTTTTCACAGGATATTGTTATGTCTGACAAAATTACAGGAACCGTTAAGTGGTTCAATGAAAACAAAGGCTTTGGATTTATCGAGCGCGAATCTGGTGCAGATGTATTTGCACATTTCAGCGCAATCGAAAATGCCGGTTACAAAACACTCGCTGAAGGACAGCGTGTAGAATTTATCGTTACCCAGGGTGAGAAAGGACCTCAGGCCGAAAACATCGTAGCACTTTAAATTCTATTGCTTGCAAAGGTGGAGGAAGAGTCACGAGCTTCCTCC
Source organism: Pseudohongiellaceae bacterium (assembly GCA_045565735.1). Taxonomy (GTDB): domain Bacteria; phylum Pseudomonadota; class Gammaproteobacteria; order Pseudomonadales; family Pseudohongiellaceae; genus UBA9145. Next base: position 14,383 of record JBJLER010000003.1, on the reverse strand, counting down.
ATATTTTTACTACTCCATTCTTTGGGTTACAGTAGTTATAGAAACGCCTAAAACACCCAAAATGTAGCAAAACTTGCGGTATGCAGGAGACCGCCCCACAATAACCTAATCCTCATCCGGCCATTTAGAGAGATATTTTTCATAACGCGTTCTTGGCTAGCTACTTACGCTATCGACTTATATCAGCGAGGGTCAAGTCGCAAAAAATAGCGTGGAGGAAACCCCATTTGAGCACGGCCACGAAAGCTGATGCTGTACTCTTCCCTTAGCAAGTCATCTTCAGCGCCTTCTAGTGGTACAGCGGTATAAGGGGAAAACTCTTCCTGCCTAGCCATTTTAACTTCTACATTTGGATTATCTAGGGCTTGACGATACCAAGCGCGAGGCCAGTGATTAGCAGCGACGTAATTTTCACCGTTGATCTCCCTCAGGCTTAGTACGCGCTCGTGGCGCTCGTTCTCATCATTAAATGTGGCGATAACAATAGAATTACCGCCCATCGGCTGATTCCTACCAAGATTCACTTCAAAGTTAACGACCCAACTCACGTACACCAGAAACAATACACTAAACGTCAGTAGACTCAACTTGGATAATACTCTGCGATTCATGATTAGCCCTCCAGAATTTGAACTTTTAGAATTTCTAAAATTTAGCCTTTAAGTATGGGACTGGCAACTGTAATTATTAAGTCAGTGGAACGCTTTGTTAGTCTTACCGGAAATATAGCGGGAGGCGCAGCAACTTCCTACATCTTTTAATCGTCCTATTCTCTAGACTACAGCAGCAACAGAAAAGCAGAGCGGAGTTATTTGCATAGCTAGCGGAAACAGAGTGTTCTTCATATTCATAACGCTCCCAGGGGCTATATTTAGATCCGCCTCGATGGCATATACTATGCTGGCGTATTTTTGGGTATCCTTATCGGGGTATTTGCAGTCGTCATTGGGTTTAAAGAAGTTGAGTACAGAGTGGGGATAAGCAGTTTTTGAGACACTTAGTGAGACTAATTGGGAACTATCAAGTTTTGTAGTTTCACTAGATGACAACTCTGCACATATTAGTTATTTCAATAATGGATCCTTTGCAACTAAACAGAATGAATTAATTCGTTATCATTGGATGGAAAGCGCTTATATGGTTTTGGATGGTGAAGAGTTAAAACTAAAATTCCTTCAGTCAGATGTTGTAAGTGAAGTGGCTGAGCGGTTAGAACAGTAGAAAATAAGGATTTAGGATATTAACAAACTACTAACAGCAATAACTCTGGCTTCTCTTCTTCTAACTATTGGTTTTTCTGGAGGTGTTAGTGGAGGGGAGGCTTCTAAGATATTAGTAGCCCAACTGGAGTGGCTAACCGGTCAAAGACAAGGTTCGCATGATGGAGGAATCTTAGAGCAAACATGGTTGTCTCCTCGCTCTGGGACCGTTACTGCTTTAGTTCGCTCTACCAAAGAATCAGATACAAGGTTTGTTGAAATAATCCATATAAAGGAAATTGACGGGAGCTTGGAATTAAACTTGCAAATATTTAACAACTCGCTAGAACCAGAAAATATTAGTGCAACTCACTCCCAAATTCATAAATTTGAATTAACTGAAATGGGAGATAGATATTTAGCCTTTGAAGGCGTTAGTGATGGCGCTCATCGCAGCCTCAGTTATCAGCGCTCTGACGAAGATTTTTTTTACATACGCATCGAAACCAATGCCGGAGATAGAATTGAAATTAAACTTGTGTCAATAATGTAAATTCACTGAACAATCCAATTTGAGAATAAATCTTCATAAAGGTAACCCGAGTGGCTAAAACTAAAAAAAGCAAAAAGGTTAAATCCTCTGATGAAAAAAAAGAGGCTAAAAAAATAGCTAAAGAATTGTTCAAGAATCTTAAAAAGAAAAAAACAAAATGAAGTATTAACAAATAGCAAAGAAAGTATTTTGCTGCATTTAAGGCGCCTGCCTCTTCCGCCAAATCACTTTCTATTACGAGTATGCGGGTTGCAAATGATCGCTGTAGTCTTTTTCAGTTATCACCCAATGTAGTCCTGCTGCTACAAACCCTAAAATTATTCCTGCTATCCATACACCGTTATAGCTGCCACTGTTTTCATATAACCATCCTCCAAGCCATACGCCAGTGAAACTTCCTACCTGATGACTAAAGAAAACAATACCATATAACAAGGCCATATAACGCACACCAAAAAACTGTGCCACCAAAGCTGAAGTTGGAGGAACTGTTGCCAACCAGAGAAAACCCATGGCTGCACTAAAGACTAAAACGCTGGCTACAGAAATTGGGAAAATAAGAAAAAGAGTAATCGCAGCAGCTCTTCCAACATAGATTGCAGATAACATTTTCGCTTTTGATTTATTCGAACTAATTACACCGGCATAGTAGGCACCGAAAACATTACAAAGCCCGATTAAACTTATACTCCAGGCGCCAACATAGGCAGAAAAGCCAAGGTCAACGAGATATGAAGGCATGTGCACCGTAATAAATGCAAGATGAAATCCGCAAACATAGAATCCAAATACGAGTAGAACATAGGCTTTAACTTTAAAAGCATTTTTTACAACGCTAAGCAACGGGATCGATGTCTTAGATTCTCTCTCTTGCTCTGATGGACCGCCATATTTTGCTAATGGCAGTATGAAGAGCATCATTAAGAACGCAGAAAGGCCTAAATACTGTAATGCTTGGAACCAGCCAACCAAATCTACTGCAAACTGCATAAATGGAACTACCAGAAACTGACCAATGCTTCCAGCTGCTGTTCCAATACCTAAAGCCCAGCCTTGTTTTTCTTCAGGCACAGCGCGAGCAAATACTGGCAGCACGATTCCGAATGATGTGCCGGCGACTCCTGCGCCCACTAGTAATCCGGCAGTAGAAACTATGGCTAATTCAGAAGTTGAGTAGGCCATTGCATACATGCCGACGGCATAAAAACAGACACCGGCGAATAGTACTTTCGAATTGCCGTACTTATCCACGAGACCACCGGCAATAATGGCAAACACACCCCAGGCGAGATTTTGAACAGCTAATGCCAAGGCTAGTACATCTCTTCCCCATTCCCTGGCTTCAGACATAGGTTGCAGAAACAAACCGAATCCGGCTCTATAGCCGAACGAAAGTAACACCAGGGCACAACCGCTGATTATTATCGGCATGTAAGCAGCTTGATTTTTGCTCATAGGATTACTTGATTCTGAAAGAGATTAATGGGAAAAAGCACAGTCTAGATCATCAAGGGTGAGGAGAGAAACTCTCTAACCATGGAGTAAGCAATGAAGAATAATATCGGACTCCTACTAACCAAGCGAGCGAGTATTAATCCAGAGCGGGAGGCCTATGTAGATTCAAAATCAGGCTTACGTCTGACTTTTCAAGAGTTAAATTCTCGTACAAATCGACTTGCTAATTCTTTAGTAGGTCTGGGTGTTAAACAAGGAGATCGTGTTGCTCTCGCTTTAATGAATAGTGCGGAGTTTCTTGAAGCCTATTTTGCGGTAGCCAAGATTGGAGGAGTTATAGTCCCTCTAAATTGGCGACTCGTTTCCGATGAGCTTGAGTTCATTTTAAAGGACAGTGGTTCGAAAACTCTGATATTTGGTGAAGAATTCATTGAAGCCTTTACTGAATTGCACAGCCGTGGAGACAAAACTGATATAGAGGACTGGATTCAAGTTGCCGAAGGTAATGGTGAGAATGACTTTGCTAAAGATTATGCAGTTTTCCGCGATAGTGGTGAGGACGTTGAGCCTGAGATAGGTGCGGAAGAAGATGATTTGCTTTATATCATGTATACCTCCGGTACTACTGGATTACCAAAAGGGGTAGTCCATTCTCATAATACTTCTATCTGGGCATTAATTACTTTTATAGGTTCGACAGATTTAAGAGACGCTGACCGTTATCTCGTTGCTTTGCCTCTTTTCCATGTTGGTTCTCTTGTTCCCATTACTCTGAATATTTATTGGGGAGTAACTAGTATTGTTATGCGCGAGTTCGAGCCGGCTCGTGCTTGGGAATTGATACAGGAAGAAAGCATTACCTGTTCATTATTGGTTCCGGCAATGTTGAATTTTATGTCTCAGGTACCAGACATCACACGATACGATTATTCAAAGCTGCGCTGGATTCAAAGCGGTGCCTCTCCATTACCTGTGAATCTAATTCAGGCCTATGCAGATTGGAATATTGAAGTCCATCAGATCTATGGGTTAACCGAAGTTTGTGGTCCCGCCTGCGTAATTAATGCTGAAAATGCGCTAAAGAAAATTGGCTCTACAGGAAGGCCGTTTTTCCATACAGAAGGAAGAGTGGTGGATGAGAAGGGTGATGATTGTCTGCCGGGAAACCAGGGCGAAGTGTGGATTAAAGGTAAGCATGTAATGTTGGAATATTGGAATCGTCCAGACGCTACGGCAGAAACCATTACTCCTGACGGATGGTTACGAACTGGTGATGTGGCGGCAGTAGATGAAGAGGGATTTATTTATATTCAGGATAGAATCAAGGACATGATCATCTCAGGGGGAGAAAATGTTTACCCAGCTGAAATTGAAAACGTCATTCTTGGCTATGAAGGCGTCGCAGAAGTTGCCGTAATTGGTCAACCCAGTGATAAGTGGGGTGAATCCCCCTTCGCGGTGGTAGTGAGAAAAGATGAGTCAACAACCGAGGAAGACATCCTTAACCACTGTGATGGAAAATTGGCCCGATTCAAACTACCCAATGGCGCTGTCTTTATCGATGTCATTCCAAGAAATGCTAACGGTAAAGTATTGAAACGGGAATTGAGAGAACAGTTTCCGGGTCCGGCTAAGGATTAACTGATTTGCCAACCAAATATACTGCGGAATATAAAAAAGAAAATAATTGATTAGTGTCAAATCTTTTTCTCCGATGAGCATCTTGATATGGTTGCCCCTTTAAAATTTAGGTGAGTAGGCAGTATTCGCAAATGGTAGATATAGTATTTATTGATCATGACGGGGCAGAACAAAAAGTAGAAGCCAGGACTGGTAGCACAGTAATGTTGGCCGCTGTTACAAATGGAGTGCCTGGTATCGATGCCGACTGTGGTGGTAGCTGTTCCTGCGCGACTTGCCATGTGTTTGTCCATGAAGATTGGATAGAAAAAGTTGGTGAAATGAACCCCACCGAAGAAGCCATGTTAAGTCTCAATCCCGATCGAAAAACAAATTCGCGCTTATCCTGTCAGATTCCGGTGAGTGAAGAGTTGAATGGTTTGATCGTCACCACACCAGAATTTCAGTTCTAGTTATATAGAGTAAGGTTTCAATAAAGGATTGCCCAATGAGTGATGTGTCTGCTCTAGAACACAAACAAAGTAAGTGGAGCATGGTTGGCAAGGATGCTTATGCCATGCCTTTGGAAGATATAGATCTTTCTCATCCTGGCATTTGGCAAGCCAACGAATATCTACCATTTTTGGAAAGACTAAGAAAAGAAGATCCGATTCATTTCTGCAAAGAGTCTGCAGTTGGTTCTTACTGGTCGGTAATGAAATACAACGACATCATAGAAGTTGATACCAAACCAGATATTTATTCTTCAGAGCCAAGCATAGGAATTGTAGATACTTTCTATGATTTAAATTTACCTTCGTTCATCGCCATGGATCGCCCTAAACATGACGATCAGAGGCGCATAGTTCAGCCGGTCGTGGCACCTGCTAACTTAAAAAACCTTGAAGTCCTGATTCGTGAGAGAGTTTGCAAGATACTTGCGAGCCTGCCAATTAAGGAAGAGTTTGATTGGGTGCAATTAGTATCCATTGAACTTACCACTCAAATGCTTGCCACACTCTTCGATTTTCCTTTTGAAGATCGCTACAAGCTCACTTATTGGTCTGACATGACAACTGCGATTCCTGGCGGGGGCGTTGAGCAATCTCGCGAAGAACGTTTGGCCGCTATTGAAGAATGTCTTGCTTACTTTACGCGATTATGGAATGAGCGAGTGAATGCGAAACCCGGATTCGATCTAGTGTCTATGTTGGCCCATGGGCAAGCGACTCGAAATATGCCGCCGGATGAATTTTTAGGAAATCTGATTCTATTGATCGTCGGGGGCAATGACACAACTCGTAACTCAATTTCAGGAGGAGTGGTAGCGCTAAATGAAAACCCAACGGAGTATGGCAAGCTTCGCAACGATGTTTCTTTGATTCCTAATATGGTTTCGGAAATTATTCGTTGGCAAACTCCGCTTGCTTATATGCGTCGCACTGTAATTCAAGATACGGAGCTGGGAGGCAAGAAAATCAAAACCGGTGACAAAGTGGTCATGTGGTATGCATCTGGAAATAGGGATGAAGAAGTAATCGAACGGCCTAATGATTTCTGGATTGACCGTCCAAACGCTAGACATCACTTATCTTTTGGTTTTGGAATTCACCGTTGCATGGGTAATCGGCTCGCTGAAATGCAGCTGCGCATATTGTGGGAAGAAATCATGCAAAGGTTCCAATTCGTGGAGATAGTGGGCGAACCTCAGCGAGTCTATTCAAGTTTTATTAAAGGCTATACACACTTGCCAGTAGTCCTGCACCCTAAAGACTAACTATTCGTCTTGCATTGAAATTGAGATTCCAATGTGAGGCAGTACCGTATGATGCGCAATGAAATAGCAGATAATCCTTGATGCAAGTCGATAGAGAATTGTTAATCTAGATCAAAGAATATTGAGAATGAAAAATTAGGCGCCGAAAATGTTCTCTTTTTCTGTGCGGAGATAGCGAGCGTTGCCATCTCGTCTGGTAAATCCAACTTTGTCGAAGTACTCAAGAATTTCAATGCAAAGATTGCGACCTATTCCGGAAGCATCACGAAACTGAATTACTGAAAAACCTTCGTCATTGGTATTATTGGCGGCTAGCTCCTCCGTAAATTCCGCTAACGCCATAATTGTCCCTGGCAAATAATGCCGATTATCAGCAACTCGAATTAAGCTTCCGGCTTTGGTAGTTTCTCTCAAAATATTCTCTAAGGGTTTTAAAGGAATTCCAGTCATCTCCGCCAATTCACGAGTACGGGGAGGAACATTTCCTGACTTTTCCAGTATGGGTTTAATTTTTGAAATAAATTCTTCTTCTTCCTTGCTTAATGTTGTGCGATGTCCAGGTTTATGTAGAAGTGTTCCGGTTCGCGTAACTTGGTCTTCATCTATCAATGACTGTAATAATACGTTAAACAGAAAGTGGGAACCGATAAAATTTACGGACCTGGATAAGGCAGGTTCGCTGACTCCTTGCTGAGATGGATTGATTGTATGAAAGTTACTAATTTGATCGAGAATTTGTTTTCTATAGTCGTCAATGAATTTTTTATGGAGTAATACGTTAGTTCTGTTTGGTTTTAATTCAAGCCTTACTGCTGAGTAGTTTTCTGCCTGGAGAGAACTCAATAGATAATTGACATAATGGGCAGTTAGGTTTCTGTTGATTGTAAATTGGTTAAGGTCCGTTCCTTCTTCGGCTATTTCTGTCATCGCAACTAGAGCCGCGCTATCCTTGTTACACATCGCTTTAAGTGTCTCCAACCGTTGTTTGCTACTTCTTTTCTTTCTCGGGACGAAGGTATCGACAACTTCACCTCCACCAAGAGTATATTCGGATGCAGGATCACGAATTATAAAGCGGTCGCCATAGTGGGCGAATAGTGCATCGTTGGATTTAATTTGAACGAATCTCTTAGAATCCGGATCCAGGTAACGCAGATTCACAATGTGATGGGATGTGCCAAGGTATAAATGGTACTCGGAACTGGGTTTTATCTCGGTATTATTTTCCAGGAGAATAAAAGTGCCATCAAAACGTGATACCGGGTGATAGTTTGCAGGATCAACTAACCAATCTCCTCTGGTGACTTGATCTAAATCTATGTCGATGTTTAGAGCAGCCCGCTGTCCGCTAACAACAGTATCGATCGCGTCTTCATGCAAACGCAAGCCACGAATCCTTGCGACTTGGCCATTACCGGTACACAGAGTTTCCGAGTCTATTGACGCTTGACCAACCCGCGTACTTCCAGTGGCTACTGTACCAATACCTTTTACTGAGAAAGTGCGATCTATCAGAAAGCGAAAATTTTTATTGGCAATATTATGGTCGTCAGTTTGTTTGTTTCTGAGCTCATGTTTCAAATGGGAAACGAGATTTTTTATTCCTTCGCTTGATTGATTTGAAAGAGGAAACAAGGGCGAGGATTGTAGATCTGACCCTGAGAGTAACATTTCGATTTCGGCTTTTAGCTTTCCTACTCGATCCGATTCGACTCTGTCAATCTTTGTTAGAGCAACCGCACCTTGTTTAATTCCCAGCAGCTTGATTATTGCCAAGTGTTCACGAGTCTGCGGCATTATGCCGTCATCTGCAGCAACCACCAGAAGTACGAAGTCGACACTACCAACACCTGCAAGCATATTGCTAATGAAATCTATATGGCCAGGCACATCGACAAAACCCAATGTGCATTTATAGGTCTCGTTGTCGATTGTTTGTACAAATTGATGGTAGGCAAAACCGAGGTTGATAGTTAAACCTCGCTGCTTTTCTTCCACTAAGGTATCGGTGTCAGTTCCGGTGATGGAATTGACCAGCGAAGTCTTGCCATGGTCGACATGACCCGCAGTTGCGACGATGAGAGACTTAGATTGCATGTTGTAACTCGTTGAAGAACTTCAAAGCTGCAACGGTTAAAGAATAACTCCAGAACTAATGATGAGCTTTCCTCACCATTAGTTGAGTTTATATCAAGGCACGGTGCTTCGATTGTATTTAATAATAAAGTACACCATCATCGCCACGATCATGGCTGCGACAATAAATCCAGCATTAAAGATTCCGCCACTGAGATTTACGATTCCGTATCCTATAGATCCAGTCATTAGCGCATAGTAACAAAAAGGCAGTAATGTTTTACGAATCACCGCACCTTCTTTGCCTACTAAACCAGCTACTGCGGAAGCTGCGACAACATTGTGTACACAGATGATGTTTCCAGAAGCTCCGCCCACAGCCTGTAATGCTACGATCCAGGTTGGATCTACCAAGATTCTCTCTCCAACGCCAAACTGGAACAATGAGAACATCATATTACTGACAGTATTGCTTCCGGCGACGAAAGCACCAAGACCACCAATGAAAGTGGAGAAGAACGGCCAGGCATTACCAGCAACATTTGCTACACCTTCGGCCAGGGCAATTGGCATTTGCTCATAACCTGCAGCACCGCCGCTGGAGTTAATGAAAACTTGTACCATTGGCACTGTGAATACTAATGCCATAGAGGCGGGCACTAGCGTTTTGAGTGAGCTATTAAAGGCAACTTTATATTCTGAAACTTTTAACCCGTGCAAAAGAATAGTTATTAGTGAAACCACAATAAATATTGTTCCCGGTGACCAAAGTGGCTGAAATGATGCGCTGATATCGCTGCCGAAAATTTCTGGCCATGACCAAGTAATTAACCAATGATCGCTACGGAGAAATCCCTCCATATTAATTGCGCGTAATCGGGTAAGTACTAATAAGCCGGCTACAAAAAGGTATGGCGACCAGGCGCGCATTAAGCTCATGGCAGGCTTATCATTGATTGCAGCATCTTCTTGCTGCATTGTGCCAGTCCATTCTGCATCCCAGTTTTTCTTATCATCAAAATCCCAGGACTCGCCTGTTGGCATTAAGAAGCCTGCTCTGGCCGCTATGACAACAATTGCTAACCCTATCATGCCGCCAAACATTGAAGGAAATTCTGGGCCCAGATAAGTCGCTACGAGCAAGTAAGGGATAGTCATAGCCAATGCTGCGAAAATCGCAAACTTCCAAACTTTGAAACCATCAGCGAAGGAGCGGTTAGCGCCAAAAAAGCGGGTCATAATGGCGGTTACAAGCAGCGGTATAAATGTGCCGGCAATGGCATGAATAATGGCTACCTTAGTACCAATAAATGCTAGAAATTCCTCCCAGTCAGAATAACCTCGCTCTAAGGCATAACTAACCATTTCTGGATCGGCTGAAAGGCCTGTGTTCACTCCTACTAAGATCGGTGTGCCCATTGCACCAAAGGACACCGGAGTGCTCTGAATAATCATCCCTGCCACTACCGCAGCCATGGCTGGGAATCCCAATCCCACCATCAGTGGTACAGCAACCGCGGCTGGTGTGCCAAAACCCGCAGAGCCTTCTATGAAGGTGCCGAACAGCCAGGCGATGATAATCACCTGAATGCGTCGATCTGGTGTGATATCGGAAAATCCCTGTCTTATGGTGTTTATTGCACCGCTCTGCTGCAAAGTATTTAAGAGTAGGATCGCGCCAAAAATAATATATATCAGCGTACCGGCGACAATTAGCCCATTAACCGATGCAGCAAGTACTTTAGATAATGATAGTTGCCAAACAAAGAGCGCCAAGGCTGCCGCAACGATATAGGCGATGGGCATAGCTCGACTGGCTGGCCAGCGCAGGATTACTAAGAAAATGGCGACTGAAATAATGGGGAGGAGGGAAAGTAACGCGAGAATTCCAATGCTCATAATAGTTATTCTTTAGTTTGGTTATTGTTTTAGAGCGTACCCGCCGAGCTTAGCAGATAAATGGTCTACAAAAAAAACTAGCGCTCCTATTGAGCGACTAGTTAGATTATCCGTTTCGCAGTTTAGCTTGTGCTGCAGCTAGACGCGCAACTGGAACTCGCGGCGGTGAACAACTAACGTAATTCAGCCCTGCGCGATGGCAGAAATCAATTGAAGAAGGATCTCCCGCGTGTTCGCCACAGATGCCCAGTTTTAATTCTGGTTTAGCTTCTCTTCCTTTGTGCGCGGCATAATTAACCAGTTTACCGACACCGGTCTGGTCCAGGCTGGCGAATGGATTCTGGTTATATATCTCCTTGCGCTGATACTCGTCATAGAAAAGGCCCATGTCGTCTCGACTGAGGCCTAGTGTGGTCTGAGTCAAATCGTTCGTCCCGAAACTAAAGAAATCTGCTTCATGGGCAATTTCATCGGCGGTTATCGCTGCGCGAGGCACCTCCACCATGGTGCCGACAATATAATTAATACGAACCTTACGGGCTTTCATAACTTCTTTCGCTACTCGGTGAACTGTGCGAAGTTGGTCAGCGAGCTCTTCCCTAAATCCTACAAGTGGAATCATGATCTCTGGATTTACTTTAATCTTCTTCTTGCCCTTAATTATTTGAGCGGCAGCTTCGAAAATAGCCCGAGTCTGCATTTCTGTAATTTCAGGATAGAGAATGCCGAGGCGACATCCGCGACAACCCAACATTGGATTTTCTTCGTGTAGAGCCTTAATTCTTTCAATTACAAAGTCGAAAGGAACATCAAGCTTCTCTGCGAGTTGGCGTCTTACAACATCATCGTGAGGTAGGAACTCATGTAGTGGAGGATCGAGCAAACGAATAGTTACCGGTCGACCATTCATAGCTTTAAACAAGCCAACGAAGTCTTTCTTTTGAAATGGTAGTAGTTTCTTTAATGCTGCTCTACGTTGAACTTCATCCACGGCCAAGATCATTTGGCGCATGTAATCGATGCGATTACCATCGAAAAACATATGTTCTGTTCGGCACAATCCGATTCCTTCGGCGCCAAAGGAAACTGCTTGTTCTGCCATTGCTGGTGTATCAGCATTAGTTCGTATATTCAGCGTTCGATGTTTATCCGCCCATTTCATAACAGTCTCAAATAGGTCAAATGTGTAGCTACCGGCAGATTTGAGACCTCCTTCAAGAACTCTCTTCACTTCCGAATCTGCGCTTTCGATCATTCCTTCGTAGATTTCACCGGTAGTACCATCAATGGAGATATAATCACCTTCATTGAGGGCAACCTTACCGGCGACAAGAGTGCGTTTTTCATAATTGACTATGATATCGCTGGCACCGCATACGCAAACTTTACCAAGTTGACGGGCGACGAGAGCCGCATGAGAAGAAACACCGCCACGGGAAGTAAGGATTCCCTGGGATAAAAGCATTCCTTTTAAATCGTCCGGCGAAGTTTCGGTTCTGCAGAGAACCACTTTATTACCTTTGCGTGTCTCTATTTCAGCGCTTGCTGCAGTAAAGACGATTCGCCCTGTAGCGGCTCCGGGTCCGGCTGGTAGGCCTTGACCGATTGAATTTGCAGCCTTCAGAGCCTTAGGATCGAATACTGGAACCAGGAGTGAATCGATAGATTCTGCTGGGATTTTCAACAATGCAGCTTTCTGATTCATTAACTTTTCGCGCTGCATTTCAACTGCGATGCGAACGGCCGCTAATCCTGTGCGCTTGCCGTTGCGGGTTTGCAAAATGAAGAGCCGACCATTTTCGATGGTGAATTCGAAATCCTGCATGTCTCGGAAGTGGCGCTCTAGTTTGCCTCTAACCTTCTCAAGATCTTTGAAGCTCTTTGGCATGGTCATGGCCATATCCTGGATAGGTTCGGGAGTTCGCACTCCCGCTACAACGTCCTCTCCCTGTGCATTAACCAGGTACTCACCGTAGAAAATTTTCTCGCCATTGGCAGGGTCGCGTGTAAAAGCCACGCCGGTGCCACTGTCATTGCCGGCATTGCCAAACACCATGGCCTGTACATTCACGGCAGTACCCCATTCGGCGGGAATTCCGTATTGCTGACGGTAGAGAATTGCTCTCTCGTTTTTCCATGAGCCAAACACAGCGCCTATTGCTCCCCAAAGCTGAGCCATCACATCTTGAGGAAAAGCGGAACGGGTTCGCTTTTTAATCAGCGCTTTATAGCAGGATACCAATTCTTGAAGTTGTTCAGTTGTCAGATCTGTATCTGAGATAGCGCCGACACTGCGCTTCAGATTTTCTAGGACTTCGTGAAAAGGCTCTTTCTCTTCTTCACTCCGGGCCTGCACCTCCATCACCACATTGCCATACATTTGAATAAAACGGCGATAGCAGTCCCAGGCAAATCTTGGGTTCTTGGAGACCTCAGCCAGACCTTCTACTGTTTCGTCATTGAGGCCCAGGTTCAAGATGGTATCCATCATGCCTGGCATGGAGTCTCTAGCGCCAGAACGAACCGAGACTAGCAATGGATTATTCCTGCCCCCGAACTTCTTACCTAGCTGAGACTCGATACTGCGTGTAGCGGCTGCAACGTCTTTCTTAAGTGCAGTGGGGTAGCGTTTTTCGTGATCGTAATAATAGGTGCAGACTTCAGTGCTTATGGTGAATCCTGGCGGAACAGGCAGCCCTATTGAAGCCATTTCTGCAAGATTTGCACCTTTACCGCCTAGCAATTCACGCATGGTTGAATTGCCATCAGTCTTGGCGCCGAATGCGTATACGTATCTCTTGGGTTTTCTGGCCGGTTTCTTTTTTGAAGAGGAAGATCTTTTCGCTTGAGTTCTACTCATATAGCTTTTTTGTACCTAATTCAGTCCAGCGATGTCATGGAAAATCATGAGCGTCGACGATCATACCGGATTGTGAATAGGAAATCACAAGTGCCAAAAATCAGACTCACGTTGCCAGCGCAACGAGCCGAATTTGTTCAAAAACTGAGCGATTGAATCGCGCCCGGCGCTTTTCGAGAATAAAGCACCTGCCAGGCAAAATCTAGATACAGATAGAGCTGGCTATCTCAAACCACCTAGGATTGTTGCCGCTGTGCAGTTGTTAGTAGCTCTTTGAGTAGTTGTTTTAGTGAGCTAGTTGAAAATTTAACTATTAGAAACTGAAACTTAAGCAATCAAGATCTAGTCATTTTCACTCCTAACAGATAAATCCGGAATTCCTTCTCCATCGGCGTTGGCCTTAATTTGCATAGGCTTGCAGCAGACCTGACAGTCCTCTATATATTCCTGATACGGAACTGAGCAATCTACCAATAATTGAATTCCTTCACCGCAGTAGGGGCAATTCGTTTCCACAATTTCTTGCAAGTGCATGTTCATATATCAGAGATTTTTAGGCAATTTGCGCGGTATTCTTTGTTTATTTGGGCAATTCTCAGTTGATCATGTCTGTAAAATTCCGTAAATTGCAAGAGCTTATTCAAAAGCATGCCTAACAATAGCCGTGAGCTATGGACCTATCGTGAATTCTCAAAGTGATGCATTTAAGGCGCTACCCAGCGTAGATCGGGCACTGCAGTCAGACGTTCTTCGTCCGCTGATAGACGATATAGGCCATGAAGCTGTAAAAGAAGTGGTTAGATTGAAGCTTGAAGAGGCCCGTAATTTGATTGCCAAGGGTGAGGAAACTTTACTCCAGGCTATAACTTCTGAGTCATACCTTAATGAATTTTGTTGCGAAGTTGCGAGTGATGTACGGGCATCGTTTTCCAGTTCATTGGTCC
>JBJLER010000002.1:0-15439 GCA_045565735.1 Pseudohongiellaceae bacterium | reverse complement strand
CCTATTAGTACTGGCCAATATCCTACTCCTGCCCAGCGGCCCAAATATTCGGTACTGGATTTGAGTCTAACTAAAGAAAGATATTCGATAGAGCCTAAGCCTTGGAAAGAAAGTTTAAAACGAGTAATTGATCGGATAGCGGATAAAGAGAAGTGAGAAGGTTACTGATTACAGGCGCAGCAGGCTTTATCGGCTCTAATTTCATTCATTATTGGAGTGATAAAAATAACACCGATAAAATCATTGGGCTAGATGCCCTTACCTATGCCGGAAATAAAACTAACCTTTTAGAACTCATAAACGAGGATTCTATTAACTTTGTTAAAGGGTCGATATGTAATTTTTCCCTAGTTAAGGAATTATTAATTGAAAATTCAATTAATACTATTGTGCATTTTGCGGCAGAGAGCCATGTAGATAGGTCTATAGAGGGGCCTGACCAATTTATACAAACTAATATTCTTGGAACTCATACCCTACTCAAAGCCGCGCGAGAAGTATGGATGGACAGTGCCGGTCTAGAAGATCATTTATTTCATCATGTATCAACGGATGAAGTATATGGCTCACTTGGTGCTTCTGATGATGCTTTTACTGAAAAAACTCCTTACGCGCCGAATTCGCCTTATGCAGCCAGCAAAGCAGCAGCGGACCACTTGGTTAGGGCATACCATAAGACTTATGGGTTAAATACCACTACAAGTAATTGTTCCAATAATTTTGGACCATTTCATTTTCCAGAAAAACTAATCCCCCTTTGCTTGTTGAACATACTTCAAGGCAATCCATTGCCTATTTATGGGGACGGAAAACAAATTCGAGATTGGCTGTATGTAGAAGACCATTGTCGGGCGATAGAGCTAATTATCAATAAAGGAAAGCGTGGAGAGACATACAATATCGGCGGTAATAATAATATGGCTAATATTGATGTGGTTAAATCGCTATGCGCAATCATTAACCAAAAATTTGATTCCAATCCAGAAATGAAAGTGCCTTATCCTGACTCACCGTGTTCGAATGGCTTGCTAGCTGAGAGCCTAATAACTTATGTTGAGGATCGACCTGGCCATGATCTGCGCTATGCGGTCGATATAAGTAAAATATCGTCACAGCTTGGTTTCCTTCCGAAAGAAAGCTTCATATCAGGATTGAACAAATCTGTTGATTGGTACCTTGAAAATAAAGAGTGGTGGATGTCCATACTAGATGGCACTTACAAAGATTAACATTTAATCTGATGCAGTAATATTAAGACTGTATAGCGGTTTTTATAAATCTTTAACATTTTTTTATAGAGAAAAAATTGTTTCCTGTACTTCGTTTAATACTATTAATTTCCCTCGTACTATTTTATCCACTTAAATCTAGTGCGTATGAAATTCCCGGGGAAAAATGGATTGGTGCAAGAACTGATTTTTACTTTAACTTTAATGGTAGCTCTCCCTTAGGTCTATCATGGAATGTCGCTTTCACAGACGCCTTAAATGAATGGAATACTAAAACACCATTTAAGTTTAGTATAAATCCAATTTACATTGATCCATGTGAAGACGATGATCGAAACGGTGTGCAATTTTCTGACAATGTATGTGGGCAAGAATTTGATGAAGCCGCTTTAGCAGTCACTATGTTGACGTATGAAGCCCAAATTCTTGGGCCACCGGCTATATCAGAGGCAGATATTTTCATAAACCAGGCAAATGAATTTGAAATTTATGACGGGAGCTTAAAGAATTTCCCTAATAGTGTGCTTGATTTTAGAAGAATTGTCTTACATGAGCTGGGACATGTTATTGGCTTGGGGCATGAGCCAAACGCACCGGCGATAATGAAGCCTTCTATAAGCAATATAGATAGGTTGCAAGATGATGATATCGAAGCAGTCGAGAAGCTTTATGGGGGTAAAGAAAATTGTATCATCAAAACTCTAAAATTCGGCATAACTAGAAATTCATTATCGCCACCTGATTGCACTGTCATGCAATTTACGGTGGGCAGTGATGACGATAGTCATCTCGATATTTATTCTTTTTCATTAGATAAGCAGACAAACCTTGAGTTCAGTATAAAATCAACTGAACTAGAGGCTGTTTTATTAATTGCCGATGAAGACTTGAACTATCTAGCTTCAGACACAGTTGTAACTAACGATTGTAATGCGTTATTGAAAACCGAACTTACAAGTGGGAATTATTTTTTGATTGTGAATACTTGGAATGTTCAAATGAAACCTGCCTGTGATATTACTGGGCCCTACGAGCTAGTAGCAGGCTATTCGACCTTCGAGGCTACTAATCTAGGCAAAAATATTAGTTTAAAGGGAGGCGTGTCCAATGCAATTTTCACCGGAGGCATAAAAGCAACAGAGGGGCAGAAATTCGGTAATATATTCAAGCCTACGGATTCAATAGATATCTCGGCCCAGATTTCTATCGATTTAAAACACCAAGGGCGTCCGGGCTTTATTGTCGTTGCTGCGGTTATAGACGAACAAATTTTATTACTTGATGAAAATGGGGATTTTATCGACACTAAAACGCGCCCAGGGATTATCTTCCCTGCAATTAGGAAGACACTTGAGAGTGAAGAGCAAGTCGAAATAATAAAAAATCTCGTGGCAGCAGAATTAGGAATTAACGAGATAACTGTTGATTTCGTAGTAGGTTATGGATTGGATGATGACCCCGACGAAATTTTCTATCATGAAACCCCCTTAAACCTCACTATTCAATAACGAGCCCGGAGACAGCATGTATTGCTGTGATTAAAACTCGGGTTAATTGACAACGCGTTTCCCTAATCTCGTTTTTTGTAATTGATAAATTCTGTATAATCCCCATCCATTAAAGTTAGCGGTTACTGCCGGTGGTACAGACTGCGGGAATTAGCAGTGTAGGAGTAGGTATTTTGGGCTATTTCAAGTCATTAAAAGTATTGGTACTTTCGTTGTTTTTAGGCCATGTTTTCCTCGAAAGTACAGCAGTATCCGCTCAATCGGTTGTAAAAAACATAAGGCCCATCGGGCAGGTTTGTTTGATTGGCCAAAGTTGTGTTGGTATTAAGATAGCAAACACAAATACGGACGATACTGCACAATCTCTAGAGGAAAATACATCTGAAGATGATCAAGACGACATAGATATCAATGAAGCGCTAGTTGGTGAAACCGATGACTTTGATGTTGTGGGGACTTATCAGATCAGTTGTTTTGCTTGCCACGCGAGCGGGGCGGCAGGAGCTCCTCTCCTAGGGGATCTAGAGGCTTGGAACAGTCGTATGGAAAAGGGAATGGACGCAGTAATGGCCAATGTGATCACTGGCATAAATGCGATGCCAGCAAAAGGCCTTTGTATGGATTGTACTGATAACGAATTGAGGGCAATCGTCGATTATATGATTGCCCAATAAGCGAAGTGTATTTTCTCTTCTAAATTTTAATTATAGTTTTGTACAGGAGTATTATAGTGTTTAGGGTTAAAGAGATGAGTAATTCATCATTTATTAGACTCATTGCTAGCGTTATTGCGGTTTTTTTATTTTCTGCTAGCACAGCAGATCAAAA
This sequence comes from Pseudohongiellaceae bacterium, assembly GCA_045565735.1. Taxonomy (GTDB): domain Bacteria; phylum Pseudomonadota; class Gammaproteobacteria; order Pseudomonadales; family Pseudohongiellaceae; genus UBA9145. The sequence goes on along the minus strand of JBJLER010000002.1, from coordinate 11,874 downwards.
ACCGTTAATGGAGCTAGCTCAATTAAGTGAAGGCTTTAATGCAGAGCAAAAGTATATGGCTTCTTGTTTTGCTTGCCATAGCACAGGGGCAGCAGGCGCGCCTAAAGTAGGTGAAGGTATGGCTGTAGAATGGGAGCCTAGATTAGAAAAAGGACTAGATACGGTGGTGGCCAATGCGATCAATGGCATTAACACAATGCCTGCCAAAGGCCTTTGCTTTGATTGCACTGACGATGATTTAAAGGCGATTGTCGAGTACATGATTGAAAGTAGCCAGTAAGATTTGCGATCTAAAAAAATGGGCTGTTTACAGCTCATTTTTTTTGCCAGCGATTTTTATGCGCGCCTTATATATTAAGCTTTAAAAGTTTCTTGAACTGCAGCGGATTATCAAGACAGCAAATAAATGAAAATAAGGGTCTACTATTTTTAAAAAACTCTAATATGTGAAAAAAATTTCATGAGCGGGGATATCTAAACACTTTTTTTACTGATCTGCTTCTCCAGTTCATCAATCAGTGACTCTAATTCTGTTATACGGTTTTCTGCTCGCTTTAGTGTTTGTGCTTGGGATTCAAACTCTTCCGAAGATAGCACTTCAAGCTTGTGAAAAGCTGATTTCACGGTTTGCTCAATTTTAGTTCGAAGTTCTTCTCTTATGTCATTGGTAACGGGGATAAGCGATGACACACGTTGAGTTATCTCATCGATAATTGAATTTATCTTCATTGCAGTAAGAGTTCTAAATCTCAAAAGACATTAGTTTAACATCGTTCTTGATGAAGGGCCTCTTCGATTATTAATCTGTAGTGAGATCAACCATTACCATACAGATTTTGAAGAATAGCAATTGCCGCAACCGGGGCAGTTTCAGTGCGTAGTATTCTCGGGCCTAAACTAATTCTTGTAAATCCTTGCTGTTGAACTTGCTCGAGCTCATTGTCTGATAAACCTCCCTCTGGCCCGACCAATAGGCTAATGGGGTCGACTATTTCGAGGTCTTGAAATTTTGCCTTACCGCTTGCATCGAGAACTATCTTTGTAGTCTTTGAATCCTTTTCTACAAAATCAGCTAGTGTTATGGGATTGTTTACAGAAGGTGGGGTCTGTGCACCACACTGTTCGCAGGCGGAAATAGCAATCTGCTGCCAGTGCTCTAGTTTATTTTCTAAACGCTTTTCTTCTTTAAATTTCACAACAGAAAATTCAGTATGCAGGGGAGTAATCTCACTAACTCCTAGTTCTACGGACTTTTGAATTGCATAGTCCATGCGGCCACCTTTAGATAGCCCAAGAGCGAGATGAATATAAATGCTAGAAGTAAGTGGTTCACCGATTACTTCTTTGAGGTGAATTTTTACTTCTCTTTTACTATTGGTGCTTAATTCTCCCAGCACATCCCCATCATTTCCATTAAAGAGAACGAGTTCGTCACTTTGTTTTAGGCGTAACACATTAATAAGATAATGAGCGGCATCGGAATCAAGTTCGACCGTTGAGTCAACATTAAGAGTGGATTTGTAGTAGAGCCGCTTTAAGCGCATGTGAAATTGGCAGTCTTATCTATCCGATAAGGAGAGGTTTTTCCAGATTTTAGTCACACTGCCGGCAAGATTCATAGAGTAGAAATGCAGACCCGGTGCGCCACCATCTAATAAGTTGTGACAAAGTTCCGTTACCACTTCGACCCCAAACTCTCTTAGGCTCTCTTTATCGTCACCAAATCCCTCTAGACGATTGCGCAACCAGCGGGGAATTTCTGCGCCGCAGTTATTGCTAAAGCGAGAAAGATTTTCGTAATTGGTTATCGGCATAATTCCTGGAACAATAGGAATGTGGATGTCTTTGGCATGGCAGAAGTCCACGTATTGAAAATAGGCGTCTGCGTTATAAAAGTACTGGGTTATTGCAGAATCAGCACCGGCATCTACTTTTAGCTTGAAGTAATTCACATCGGCTTCATAGCTAGGCGAATCGGGATGGGATTCCGGGTAGCAAGCGACATCAATATGAAAATGATCTCCGCTTTCATTACGGATAAATTCCACTAATTCACTAGCGTAACGATGATGAATCGATGCACGCGATGGTAGATCTCCCCTCAAGGCAACCAGTCGGTTAATGCCGGCTTCCCTATAAGTTGTTAAAGAAGCCCTGACTTCATCATCGTCAGTTCCACCAAAAGAAAGATGAGGAGCCACATTTGCCCCCTGTCCGGCATAGCGCAATACAATCTGCTGCGTCCCTTTCTTAGTAGATCCACCAGCACCATAAGTTACAGAGAAAAAATCTGGTTCGAGTTGTTCTAATTGCTCATGCACGACATCCAGCTTGGCTCTCCCCTCCGCTGTGCGCGGTGGGTAAAACTCTATACTGAATTTATTTGTGTCTTCAGTGCTCATCAGAACTCATAACCAGACTGAACGAACAAGTTAATACTTGTATGTGTCATTCTTAAAGGGTCCTTCGACTGATACGTTAATGTATTTAGCCTGGCCAGGCGTCAATTCAGTTAACACACCACCGAAGCCTTTTACCATCAAGGCAGCAACTTCCTCATCCAAGTTCTTTGGCAGAACTTCAACCGTGACGCTGGATTTCTTGAAGTCTTCAGACAGGTCAGCAAACTTGCTTTCGAACAGGAACATCTGCGCTAGTACCTGATTTGCAAAAGAACCATCCATTACTCTAGACGGGTGGCCAGTTGCGTTACCGAGATTGATGAGTCGACCTTCTGATAGCAGAATCAAATAATCATCCTGATCAGATTTACCGCAACGATAAATCTTGTGCACCTGGGGCTTAACTTCCTCCCATTCCCATTTTTCTCGCATGTAGGCGGTGTCGATTTCGTTATCGAAGTGACCGATGTTGCAAATAATTGCACCGGACTTCACTGTGTCCAACATGTGGCTGTCACAAACGTTTATGTTGCCTGTGGCAGTTACAATCATATCCATCTTGGCAAGTAAGTCTTTGTCTATGGCGTCTACGCTGCCCGTGTTCTTTCCATTGATGTAAGGAGAAACTACTTCGAACCCATCCATACAAGCTTGCATTGCACAGATTGGATCAACCTCTACGATTTTTACGATCATGCCTTCTTGGCGCAGACTCTGGGCAGAACCCTTACCAACATCTCCATATCCAACTACCAGTGCGTGTTTACCCGCCAACAACATGTCTGTGCCACGCTTAATGCCATCGTTAAGGCTATGACGGCAACCATACTTGTTGTCATTTTTAGATTTAGTTACCGAGTCATTGACATTGATGGCGGGAACTTTTAATGATCCTTCTTCCATCATTTCTAACAGGCGATGAACTCCAGTGGTGGTTTCTTCTGTAATCCCGTGAATATGATCCAGTATTTCTGGATACTTCTCATGTGCCATCGCCGTTAGGTCGCCGCCATCATCGAGAATCATATTGGCATCCCAGGGCCTGCCATCTTTTAAGATGGTTTGCTCAATACACCATTCACCTTCTTCTTCCGTCTGTCCTTTCCAGGCGTAAACAGCAACACCTGATGCTGCTATATACGCAGCAGCATGATCTTGTGTTGAGAATATATTACAGGAAGACCAACGGACCTCGGCGCCCAGTGCAACCAATGTTTCAATTAGCACTGCCGTTTGCACAGTCATATGAATACAGCCAAGAATCTTAGCCCCTGCCAAAGGTTGCTCTTTTTCATACTTCGCTCGCAATGACATCAGAGCAGGCATTTCTGCTTCAGCGAGAGTTATTTCCTTGCGTCCAAAGTCGGCAAGACCAATGTCAGCAACTTTATAGTCTTCCATTGCTGCAACCGCTTCTCCTACAGATAAATTGTTCATGATTTGCTCCTTTGGCTTTACAGGCCTGCGTCACTCTTTAGTGCGTCAGCTTTGTCAGTTCGTTCCCAGGCAAAGTCTGCTTCTTCTCGACCGAAGTGACCGTAAGCAGCTGTTTGGCGATAGATAGGTCTTAGCAAGTCAAGCATGGCAATAAGGCCTTTTGGTCTAAGCTCGAAATGATTGCGAACCAGCTCAACAATTTTTGTGTCACTAATCTTTCCAGTGCCAAAAGTTTCGATGCTTATAGAAGTTGGTTCCGCCACGCCGATGGCATAGGAAAGCTGTAATTCACAACGATCTGCAATATCAGCGGCCACTATGTTCTTAGCAACATAGCGAGTAAGATAAGCTGCAGAACGATCCACTTTGGAAGGGTCCTTTCCAGAAAATGCACCGCCGCCATGGCGTGCCACACCACCGTATGTGTCGACGATAATCTTGCGACCAGTCAGACCACAGTCTCCACGTGGTCCACCCATAACAAACCGACCTGTCGGATTTATAAAATACTTCGTGTTCTCATCAACCCATTCCGCTGGCAAAACAGGTTTGATGATTTCTTCCATAACCGCTTCACGTAAATCTTTTAGTGAAATTTCGTCACGGTGTTGAGTAGAAAGAACAACGGCGTCAATTCCAGTGGGCTTGCCATCTTCGTAACGCATAGTGATCTGACTTTTCGCATCCGGTTCTAACCAGGTTAAGGTCCCATTCTTTCTTAGCTGTGATTGACGCTTTACTAATAAATGGGAGTAAGTAATAGGTGCTGGCATTAGCACGTCGGTTTCGTTCGATGCGTAACCAAACATTAAACCTTGGTCCCCAGCTCCTTGTTCATGATCATCAGTTTCATCGACACCCATAGCGATGTCAGGAGACTGACTGCCAATAGCATTGAGTACCGCACACGTATTGCTGTCAAATCCACTATCAGAGTGGTTGTAACCAATATCGTTAACTACTTCCCGCACGGTGTTTTCCACATCGACAGAACCTTCAGTGGTAATTTCACCGGCAACGATAACCATGCCAGTCTTAACCATAGTTTCGCAGGCTACGCGAGACTTCTGATCCTGTTCCAATAATGCATCCAGAATTGCATCGGAAATCTGGTCAGCCATTTTGTCAGGGTGTCCCTCAGATACTGATTCAGAAGTAAACAAACTTATTTCTGCCATTTCTTGTTCCTTTATCTTTCTACTAATTTAATAACTCTTAATGTTTTCTGAAAACACGAATTTGGATTTGAAATCCGTTCCTTAAACCTAAATACGAACTTTGCCCTGTTACTAAGCCAGCTTTTTGTGCCCAGTGATTTAAATCTGTCTCATCAAAGCCTAACCATAAGTCACCACAGGATTCTCTAACCCAATCTTGATCATGAGTAGAAAGATCGACGATTAATAAATACCCGTTTTCATTTAATAGTGCTGATGAGTCTTTGAAGGTTTTTGTAGGAGAAGAGATATGGTGTAGCACCATATCGAAAATAATTAAGTCACTGAGTACATCTTTTTTCCTGGCGACAGTGGTGTCACCAAGAATGAACTGCACTCCATTAAACTTTCCTTTTGCAATCGCTTCTTCGGATTTCTCTAACATCTCTTTAGAGTTATCCAAAGCGATTAGTTTTTTGAATTTTGCTGCCAACTCCGTGAGCAATAGACCTTCGCCCGGTCCAACCTCAAGCACCGTTGCTTTATTGTTAAGACCAAGACTGTCGATTACGTCATGGAGAATGGATCCGTAGTCATCATGGGCAACGATTAAACCTTGCTGTTCTTTAAACTTGTTCGCGTTTTTGTTGAAGAAATTCAGTGATTGCTGCGCTCTCTCTAATTGAATCTGGTTAATTTTCTTCTCCGCTGATTTGGCGAGCGGGAGCAAGTCCACCTGGTCAAATACACTTTCTTTGATTTCTCGATAATAGTCGTCATCGGACAAAAATGCCCTGCGATAAAAAATAGTATTGCCTTCCCTACGGGTAGAAACCAGCTGAGCATTTGACAGTATTTTTAGATGGTGGCTCAGAGCGGATTGGCGAATGCCTAGAATACGACATAATTCCAGAACTCCAAAAGATTCACTCTTCAGCAGCCGCAGGATTTGCAGGCGCAAGCTATCTCCGAGCGCCTTATTCAGGTCGGTAAGGCTTTTTAGGGCTCCTGCAGGAACTCCAGTGCTGTTGGCAGCTAGGGCAGTTTGCATTGTTTTGACTTTGTTCGAAACGCTGCAACGTTAACAGCATATAGGCCAAATAGCAAACCTATATCAAAATATATTGATATAGGTTTGCTATTTGGCCAGAGAATCGGTGACAAATAAATCCAGCAACCAATTAAATCGTCGGTGGCATATTGGATAAAGGTGCGGGAAAATAGCCGCCGTCAAAAACAGCCATAGTAGAAAATTTCCTGTCACGACAATTCAAATAAACAACAAACAGAGCTCTGTGGACATGTCGGGAGTATGAGGAGTTTAGTTAATGGCGGATAACGCTATTTCGCGAAAAGAATGTGCCAATGCTATTCGTGCCCTGAGCATGGATGCGGTTCAACAAGCAAAATCAGGGCACCCTGGTGCACCCATGGGAATGGCGGATATTGCCGAGGTGTTATGGCGAGATATACTCGTGCACAACCCTGGCAATCCAAATTGGTTTAATCGCGATCGTTTCATACTTTCAAATGGTCATGGGTCGATGCTGATTTATTCGCTGCTGCATTTGACCGGTTATGATCTATCTATCGAAGATATTAAAAACTTTCGCCAGCTTGATTCCAAAACTCCGGGGCATCCGGAATATGGGTATACCCCTGGCGTGGAAACAACTACTGGTCCATTGGGTCAGGGATTGGCCAATGGAGTAGGAATGGCCATAGCCGAAAAAACCCTGGCGGCTCAGTTTAATCGCGAAGGGCATGACATCGTTGACCACCACACATATGTGTTTGCTGGTGATGGCTGTCTCATGGAAGGCATTTCCCATGAAGTGTGTTCACTTGCGGGAACACTCAAACTCGGCAAACTCATCGTTATCTATGATGACAATGGCATTTCCATCGACGGAGAGGTTGATCAATGGTTTTCCGATGACACCAGCAAACGCTTCGAAGCTTACGGTTGGCAGGTACTTTCTGCAGATGGCCATGATCCGGTTGCCGTATTTGCCGCGATAGAAAACGCCAAGAACAACGGCCACCAACCTACACTAATTAGCTGCAAAACTATTATCGGATTTGGTTCCCCTAACAAGCAAGGAACAGCGGCGACTCACGGCGCACCTTTAGGAGAAGGTGAGGTTGCGGCAGTACGTGAAAATTTAGATTGGTCTCATGCACCATTTAGCATTCCAGAAGAAATCATGCAGGCATGGGATTGCACTGAGAAAGGCTTTGCTGCTGAGTCTGCCTGGAAAGAGAAATTAGTGGTATACGAAGAAGAGTATCCCGAGCTAGCTTTAGAGTTAGTGCGACGTATTAAAGGTGAGCTGCCTGGATATTTTGCAGAAAAAGCAGATGAGTTTATTCAGAAGTGTCAGCAAGCCGAAGTAAATATCGCCAGTCGCAAGGCCTCACAGAATAGTATTGAGGCTTATGCGGCTTTATTGCCGGAGCTGATTGGTGGCAGTGCAGACTTAACCGGTTCCAATTTAACCCAATGGTCAGGGAGTTCTGCCATTAACGAAAATGCAGATGGTAACTACATCTATTATGGCGTTAGGGAGTTTGGCATGACTGCTATTGCGTCTGGCATCGCCTTACACGGTGCATTAATTCCGTATACTGCTACTTTCTTAATTTTTATGGAGTACGCCCGTAATGCCGTGCGTATGGCTGCACTAATGAAGCAACGCAGCGTGTTGGTTTATACTCATGATTCCATCGGACAAGGTGAAGACGGGCCTACTCATCAACCAATTGAGCAACTTACCGCTCTCCGAGTAACGCCTAATATGTCCGTATGGCGGCCTGGCGACAATGTAGAAACAGCAGTGGCCTGGAAAGTGGCCTTGGAACGAGCTGAAGGACCAACCGCGTTAGTATTCTCGCGCCAAGGTATTGCTCATCAGAGCCGGACTGAAGAACAACTTGCTGAGATCTCTCGAGGTGCCTATGTGCTGGAAGACTGTGAAGGAAATCCGGAACTGATTGTGATTGCCACCGGTTCGGAAATTAATATTTGCCGGGATGCGGTTAAGCAACTGCAGGCTGATGGAATTGCAGCACGCCTCGTTTCTATGCCCAGCACAAATGCGTTTGATAGTCAGGAACCGGAGTATAAAGAACAAGTACTACCTTCTTCGGTGCGAAAGCGACTAGCAGTAGAAGCCGGAGCAACTGACTATTGGTCTAAGTACGTCGGCTTGGAAGGTAAAGTAATTGGCATGGATCGCTTTGGTGAATCTGCTCCCGGTGGAGTCTTGATGGAACACTTTGGTTTCACTACCGAGAATGTTGTCGCAGTGGCCAAGTCTTTCGATTAGTTCAATCTTGATCTAGCCCAATTCGGAAAAACTCATGGCATATCGAATTGCTATTAATGGCTATGGCCGCATCGGTCGTTGTGTTCTTCGTGCATTTTATGAATCCAAGAATTACGACGATCTGCGTTTAGTGGCAATTAACGATATTGCCGACTTAAACACGCTCGCGCATCTAACCCGCTACGACAGTACTCATGGCAGATTCTTGGGAACCGTCGAAGAAAAAGATGAAGGGCTACTAATAAATAATGATGCAGTAGTAGTTTATAACAAGCCTGATCTTGCAGATCTTCCGTGGCAGGATCTTGAAATCGACCTAGTGATGGAATGCAGTGGAACTTTTACTTCCCGTAAAATTGCTGAACAGCATTTGTCATCAGGTGCGAAAAAAGTTTTGCTTTCTCAACCAGCTGAAAGTGATGTGGACGCAACCTTGGTTTATGGCATAAATCATGAAGACCTCGATCCACAAGCAACAATAATCTCAAACGCGAGTTGCACAACGAACTGCATCGTGCCGGTGCTAAAGACTTTGGACGACGTTTTAGGCATTGATTCCGGAGTTATCACAACAATTCATTCGGCAATGAATGATCAGCCAGTTATAGACAGCTATCACAACAATGACTTGCGCCGCACAAGAAGCGCGATGCAATCCATGATTCCGGTAGAAACTAAGCTGGCAGTGGGCATTGAGAGGATACTTCCGCAATTAACCGGATTACTTCAAGCCCAGGCAATCCGAGTACCAACTATGAACGTTTCAGTTATGGATTTAACCGTTTCCTTAAGCAGCTCTACGGATTGTGAAACAGTAAATAATCGTATGCTTGAAGCTAGTAATGAGTTTCTACCTAATATACTAGGGGTCACCGACGAGCCTTTGGCTTCCTGTGATTTCAATCATGATCCACGTTCAGCCATAGTGGACTTAAGTCAAACCCGCGTAGCTGGTTCACGATTAGTTAAATTATTAATTTGGTTCGATAACGAGTGGGCCTATGCGAATCGAATGCTGGATGTCGCCCAATACATTTCAAGACTGCAAGAATAGGAAATACGAAATGACATTTCTTCGTATGGAAGAATTAGACCTCTCTAATAAACGCGTACTGATCCGTGAAGATCTCAATGTTCCTATTAAAGATGGAAATGTTAGCAATGACACGCGTATTCAAGCAGCGTTGCCAACAATAAAACTTGCGCTGGCCACAGCACAGCAAGTCATCGTGATGTCTCATCTCGGTAGACCAGAAGAAGGAGTTTCTATCACTGAACAAGTTGAGCTATCTCTCTCTCCAGTTGCAGCGCATCTCAGTGCATTGTTGGATACAGAAGTGCAATTAATGAATGACTATTTGGAAAATCCAAGCCCCCTGCAAAATCATAAGGGACTGGTGTTGCTGGAAAACGTGCGAATAAATACTGGCGAAAAAGCTAATTCTGATGATCTGGCAAAGCAATACGCTAACCTCTGTGATGTCTTTGTAATGGATGCCTTTGGTGCTGCTCATCGCTCACAAGCCAGCACCTATGGAGTAGCAAAATTTTGTGAAACCGCCTGTGCCGGGCCATTGTTGGCTAAAGAACTCGATGCATTGGAGCGCTCACTCACCAATCCGGAAAGACCCATGCTCGCCATAGTGGGCGGTGCGAAAGTTTCCGGCAAACTGGAAGTGCTGCAAACTTTGGCAACTAAAGTTGATCAGCTAATAGTCGGAGGTGGTATTGCCAATACTTTTTTATTGGCAGCGGGTTATGGAGTGGGTAAATCATTATGCGAACTAGACCTGGTGGACACAGCAAAGCAACTTATGGATGCTACCAACATTCCTTTACCTTCTGATGTAATTGTTGCCAATGTATATTCAGAAAACGCTGAAGCTAAAACTAAAGCTGTAAGTGAAGTCAGTCCAGATGAAATGATTCTGGATATCGGGCCCGAAAGTACTGCGAATTTAAGCGCACTAGTTGCTAACATGAAAACTATTATCTGGAACGGACCCATGGGTGTGTTCGAATTTGATCAATTCGCTAGAGGCACAGCAGGTATTTCTCATGCAATCGCTGCGAACCGAGGATTTTCTATCGCTGGAGGCGGGGAAACTATTGCCGCCATCGATAAGTTTGGTGTTACTAAAGACATTTCCTACATCTCCACTGGAGGCGGTGCTTTTCTGGAGTATGTTCAGGGAATTGAGCTTCCTGCTGTGCAAATACTTAATGCTCGTGGTAAATAAAAGAGACGTTGCCAATTCTGCCTAGCTTGTAAATAATTAAGCTTAATGAGACGAATAAGAAACTAGATTTTTGAAAGTGAGATTAAACCATGGCACTAATTAGCTTAAGACAATTACTCGACCATGCAGCTGAGAATCATTACGGTGTGCCTGCATTCAATGTGAATAACCTTGAACAGGTACGGGCAATCATGGAAGGCGCGGATGAAGTAAACAGTCCGGTGATACTTCAGGCATCAGCAGGCGCTAGAAAGTACGCTGGCTCCAATTTTCTTAAGCACCTTATCCAAGGAGCGATTGAGGAGTTCCCGCAGATACCAATCGTCATGCACCAGGATCACGGTATTTCTCCTGCTGTCTGTCAGCGCTCGATTCAATTGGGATTCTCATCAGTAATGATGGACGGCTCCCTAGCGGAAGATGGAAAGACGCCCACGGATTTCAAATACAACGTGAGAGTCACCAAGGAAACGGTAGATATGGCTCATGCCTGCGGTGTTTCCGTTGAGGGCGAGATTGGCTGTCTCGGATCTTTGGAAACCGGTATGGCAGGAGAAGAGGATGGTATTGGTGCTGAAGGCAAGCTATCCATGTCCCAACTATTAACTGACCCGGAAGAAGCTTCAGATTTTGTCGATGCTACCGGAGTAGATGCTCTGGCTATTGCCGTTGGAACTAGCCACGGCGCATACAAATTTAGCCGCCCACCTACCGGAGACATTCTAGCTATCGAGCGTATAAAAGAGATTCACGCAAGAATCCCTAATACCCATCTGGTCATGCACGGTTCCTCTTCAGTTCCCCAAGATTGGTTGGCAGTCATCAATGAATTTGGCGGCGAGATTCCTGAAACCTATGGTGTTCCAGTCGAAGAAATTCAGGAGGGAATTCGTCATGGAGTACGCAAGGTAAATATTGATACCGATTTGCGACTTGCATCGACTGGAGCTGTTAGAAAATTTCTCGCTGAGAACAAATCGGAGTTCGATCCCAGAAAATTCCTCATTCCAACAATGAACGCGATGAAAGACATTGTGAAAGCAAGGCTGGAAGCATTTGGCACTGCTGGCCAGGCTTCGAAGATAGGAAAAGTTTATAGCTTGGAAGAAATGTATCAGCGCTACGCCGACGCTGCCTAATGCCTTAATTATTGACTCAGGATTAAGGTGATTTTTTCACTAGAAGACTCGATCAAGCTGAGGGATAGTTTAATTCCATTCGAATTTAATGGCCCTTCGAATCTAAGTGAGCTCGCTCAGGTTTATTGTGAGCACTACGATTTAAGCTTCGATCAAGATATTGCTTTGCA
>JBJLER010000001.1:0-15541 GCA_045565735.1 Pseudohongiellaceae bacterium | reverse complement strand
GGGTGTGAAAGGTAAATAGCTAGGCGCTCTCGCCACCACGCAATATGAACTCAAAAGCCGATCTCATAGCCGTTAGCATTGAAAGACCCCTGTATCCCCAGCACAAGTCTCGCTTCTTCGGTAGCGTGAAAAAAGAAAAATTGCGTTTGTTGTTTTCTTTTTACTCGCCAGATGGCAATGAGATCGCGATGCCAATCGCCAGTATGTCGGCGTACCTCAAACGGGATTTTCCATGGGTTGAAGTCTTGTTAGAGCCAGTGCTGATTTTGCGGGATGCAGAAAAGTATTCTCCTGAAAATTACGCTAAAACTGTCCAAGAGCTGCAACCGGATCTAATCGCCTTTTCGATTATGAGTCCCCATTGGTATCCGATGGAGCCTTATTTCGAAGAGATTAAAAAATTAATGCCGGATCTGCCAATTTGTATCGGTGGCTATCAGGCAATGCTTTCTCAAGACCAAACCATCGAAAATTCGAATATTGACTACATCTGTGTTGGAGATGGCGAATATGCCATTGGTAACATCGTGCGACATTTGCGCGGCACAAAAGACGGTCCTGCGGACGGCATGTGGGAAAAATTGGATGATGGATCTGTCTATGAAACGGAACCGCATCAAATCGGAGATCTTCAGGCGCTACCGTTTCCCGATTACAATATCTTTTCGAAGGAAGATGGTTTCAACGATGTAAATTCTTCTATATTCGGCCCTCAAGGCAAGCTTGTGTTGCCAGTAATGACTGGACGTGGATGTCCTTACAAATGTACCTATTGCTGCAACACGCCAATTCTTGAGGGTTGGAAAACCAAGAAAACTTTTCTGCGTAAATATGAACCGGAAGCGATGGTGGATGAGCTTATCAGACTCAGAGATTTATATAATGTTGGTTATTTCGAGTTCTGGGATGAATTGTTTTTATCTAACTTAAAATTCGTGCGCGCGTTTTTCGAAATATATAAAGAAAAGATTCGACTTCCGTTTTCAATAAATTCCAGAGTGGAAGTTATGAATGAAGAATTCTGCCAAACTGCAGCGGAAGCTGGTTGTCACACGATATGGTTCGGAATTGAGAGCGGTGATGAGGAATTCCGAACCAAAATGCTGGGCCGTAGAATGAAAAACCAGCAGGTCATAGACGCAGCAGAAAATTGTAAGAAGGCGGGAATTAATCGTCTTACATTTAATATTGTCGGCATGCCTTTAGAAACAGCCGAAAACATGCGCCAAACATTAAAATTAAATCAAACTATCGCTCCGGAACATTTCTTTTTCTTTCCTTATATTCCTTTGCGCGGCACGCCGTTGTATGACACCGCGAAAGAAAATGGATTGCTACTTACTGCCAAGAAAAATCTTCATTATCTCTCTGCTGCAAACGACAGGCAGTTCACTCTTAATATGAAAGAGTGCCCAGATCTTTTAACCCAAGATGAGTACAACGAGATCTGCATGGAAATGTTGGCATTTCAGGAAAGAAATAATCGCTTGAGTTACACAGACGACAATCAGGGCGGCGTTGATTCAGTTGAAGACAAGAGTTTTAACTTAGTTGAAGACTCCAAAGAAATCGAAGTCGATCCGTTGGTATCACAAAACCCGCAAGGTGGACTAATTGAGACAGTTCGCAATCTTTTCAGATCTTAAAGTTAAGCCTCTACAGTTTCTTCTTTTATCTGATGTTCGCCTGAGATGGCGCGATTAAACGTACGCCAGGAAATCATCGCCATTAAGAAATTTCCGCATACAGCGCCAGCGAAGAATCCAAATAACCCATAGTAAACACTACCTGCGTAGGCGAGTGGCACATAGAAAACGAAAAATCGAGCTATACTCAAATACAATGCACTAAGTGGTTTGTGTAAGGCATTTAAGGAAGAGTTGGTCAGGATGATTATGCCTTGTAATCCATATCCCACCGGCATAATCCAAACAAAGAGTCTAATCGCGGAAATAACTTCGGGATCATCAGAGAAGAATGAGGCAATTAATCCTGCTCCGATTGCCAACACCATATAAACCAGGAGTTGCCACCCCAAAATAAACTTGATAGAAAGTCGGTAGGCTTCTTCAACTCGATCGATACGCGTGGCCCCGAAGTTTTGACTGATTATAGGCGGCAAGGATGAGGACATTGCCAAGACCAAGAGAGTCGCAATTGGTTCTATGCGTGCCCCAACTCCGAAGGCAGCAACAGCAGTATCGCCAAATCCCGCTGCAATCGCAGTCATAACGCCGGCTGCCAATGGTGTCATCATATTTGCGCCGGCAGCTGGAATACCAATGCGTAACATATCCCCTCCCGACGCTATCATTACGGAACGACTGGGAATAGATCGGCTTACCATTTCTACTTTAAATATTAGTAAGTAGAACAAATAACTGAAACCGATTGTCCAGGCGATAACCGTCGCCCAGGCAGCACCTTGAATACCCAATTCTGGAAATGGGCCAATGCCAAAAATTAGCAGTGGATCCAGGACGGCATTTATTAATCCAGCAAATGCCATTAGGATGCTTGGTGTCTTAGTATCACCGCAGGCTCTTAATACGCTGTTACCGGTCATAATGCAGACCACCAAAATCGACCCGGCGAACCACACCTCCATGTACTCTCGAATTGGAATGAGTAATCTATCGCTTGCGCCCATCAGGCCAAAAATTTCGTCCATGAAAATCCAGCAGATAGCGACTGTAATGCAGGCCATAGCAAAAGAGATGTAGTTGATAACAGTGGCAGCTTCTTTCGCCTTCTTATGTTGAGAAGCGCCGAGAAACTTTCCAACAACAGCAGAGGCTCCAATACCGAGGCCAATGGCCAGGCTCATAACAAAAAAAGTTACGGGAAAGGTAAAACTTATGGCAGTGAGGGCTTCGGTTCCAAGAAAACTGATGAACCAAGTATCCACTAAGCTGAAGGTAAAAAGCATTAGCATGCCAATGATCATTGGCATGGTCATTCGAATCAGCGATTGCTGAACAGAACCATCGACTAGATTTTGAGTATTATTATTAGTCTTTCCTAACATCGAAAGACGACTACCTTGGTTACTGAAGTTTTGTTGTCAGCTGGAAAACTCAGCTATTACATCCTGCAAGCGATATCGCCGGCTACTCAGTAACCTACGCTTTCTCTCATTTATCTTTCAATATACCGTATATTTCTGACTATATTTCATTAGTCACAGAAAGTTTCATTTGTCCTTTATTTCATTCGATAGATTGACGCGTTTTAATCAGGGCTTTAAATGCTTTAGGGCCCGCAAAAAACATTTCACTTGATGATGCAATATTGGGGTTACCTTTTTCAGTTCCTATTAAAGCACCGGATTCGGCCAAGATTGATCCTGCTACGAGTTTGCTGATCGTTGCTGGTGCCATACTCCAGCCCCCGGTCATTCGGCCAGCAGCAATATAAGCCATGTCTATGGCTACGCATCCTGAGATTCGAGTGATTGCCTGTCTCAATCCAGCTTCTTTAATAAGTTCTGTCATCAGATTCTGATCTTCAGCATCAGCATCGAATGTATAGATTGGATAATCGAGGTTTTCGTCATCCACTCTAATGCGTCGATTATTGAGTCGTGCCCCTTCTCCGCGAGTCGCAGTAAATTCCTCATTACGAGAAGGAAGAATCAAAACAGAATGAGCTATAGTTCCTTCGATCTGACACGCAACTGCAATACCATAGCAATCAATACCGCGGCTGTAGTTAAAACTTCCTAGTAGTGGATCTACTAGCCAGGTTGGTTCGTCGACTTCGCCTTCGATTTTTTCACCCAGGCGGGTTTCAATTGAGTGGTTGGGATAGGCTTTTTGTAAATGGTAGACGATAGTTAATTCCGTTTCTTTGTCTATTGAAGATACGAAGTTAGCAGGATCATTATTAATGATTTTTAAGCGATCTAATCGATCTGCAGATTGTAGTAACGCGTCTGACGCAGACCAAACTGCGTTAAGCGCAATGTTCATCATTGCATGCATTTAAGAATCCGAATTAGATAAAGAACAGTGGTTCAGTAACGCTGGGGTCGAAGGTGGGGAATCATAGCAGAGTCGGTAACCACAAAGAAGCAAGACTGTAATTTCGCGGCTGTAGTGGATTAGTTGCTGGTATACTAGGGTTCTTGTTTCTTTGTCAGCCAATTCCCGTGAAAGAATTTAATAATATAAAAATCGTCCTGGTTAATACTTCCCATCCTGGAAACATAGGCGCCAGCGCACGGGCCATGAAGAACATGGGGCTGAATAATCTTGCCCTGGTTGAACCCAAGGACTTTCCTAGCGGCGTCGCAGTGGGTCGAGCAGCGTCTGCTGTGGATATAATTGAGTCCGCGCAAATATTCGATAGTCTGGAAGCTGCTATTGCAGATTGTGGATTGGTAATTGGAACAAGTGCGCGGTCGAGAAAAATTCCCTGGCCGATGCTCAGCCCAGAACAAACTGCCACGAAAGTATTAGGGGAGTTAAGTACAAACAAAATAGCGCTAGTTTTTGGAAGAGAAGATGCAGGTCTAAACAATAACGAGCTACATCTTTGCCACTTCCATATACAAATACCAGCAAATGAAAACTATAGTTCTCTAAATCTTGCCACAGCGGTTATGGTTATTTGTTATGAGATTCGTAAAGCACTTTTAAGTCATTCTAAAATAGAAGAAACAACGGAGAATGAATTATGGGATCAGGAGAGAGCTACAGGGGAGCAGGTAGAACAATTTTATGATCATCTAGAGCGAGTAATGGTGGCAATAGATTTTCATGATCCCGAAAATCCGCGACAGCTCATGGCACGAATACGGAGATTATTTAATCGCATAAGAATCGATGTGATGGAAATGAACATACTTCGGGGAATATTGACGAATATCGAATACAGCATCAAAAATAGGCAGAAATAATTGAGTTGGTGTCGACAACTTAACTTTTAAGAAATTGCTCGTGATGCTTGAGGGCGGCAGCTGGGAAATCTTAGATGAAACTAATCTAATTGTAGAAACCTGGCCCTATCAACTCAGTTGCGCCGACGAGCTCGAGCCGGTTTCTTGTGTTTTCCGGCCCCATTATTTCTATTTCTACCGCTTCCATGCTGTGAGTAACTTTTATCTGGCGGAATCAAATGTTGCTTTCCTGATCCGATTAAGTCACTTCTACCTAAATCGCTAAGTGCTTTTCGCAGTGCCGGCCAGTTTTTCTCATCGTGGTAACGTAGAAATGCCTTTTGTAGTCTACGTTGATCTAAATCTTTACATACGCTCAACTTTTCATTTTTGTACCTGACTTTCTCTAAAGGATTTTTCTCCGAATAATACATGGCAGTTGCCAATGCCATAGGCGATGGATAGAAGGTTTGTACCTGATCTGGTTTGAATCCGTGTTCCTTTAACCACAGACTGAGATTCAACATATCTTTTGTATCACAGCCTGGATGAGCAGCAATAAAGTATGGAATCAGATACTGTTCTTTCCCTGCTTGTTTAGAAAATTTGTCAAAGAGTATTTTGAATTCTTCGTAGGAAGAAATACTCGGCTTCATCATCTTGGATAAAGTTTTGTCTTCGCTATGTTCGGGCGCAATTTTTAAATAACCTCCGACATGATGGGTAACTAGCTCTTCGATGTATTCTGGGTCTTTCAGAGCTAGGTCGTATCGCAGTCCAGATGCAACGGCGACACGTTTAACTCCCGGAACAGCTCGTGCGCGACGATATAATTTAGTCGTAGGACTGTGATCGGTGTTTAAGTGTTTGCAGATGGTGGGATAAACACAGGAGAGTCGTTTGCAGGATTTCTGGATCGTTGGCGATTTGCAATTTAGTTTATACATGTTTGCGGTCGGCCCACCCAGATCTGAAATCGTGCCGGTAAATCCTGGCACCTGATCTCTGATTTTTTCTATCTCTCTAATCACAGAATCTTCTGATCGACTTTGAATAATTCTTCCTTCATGTTCTGTAATGGAGCAGAACGTACAACCACCAAAACAACCGCGCATAATATTGACCGAAGTTTTAATCATGTCATAGGCAGGTATACGGGCACTGCCATAGCTTGGGTGAGGTTTGCGTTGATAAGGCAAGTCAAATACCCAGTCCATTTCGTCGGTTTCTAATGGTATCGGCGGAGGATTAACCCAGACATCCTGGGTGTCATGTTTCTGTACCAATACCTTGCCGTTATAAGGATTCGCTTCTTGATGCAAAATTCTAGAAGCATGAGCATACAGTGCTTTATCGTTTACTACTTTGTTGAATGAGGGTAAGCGAATGTAGCTGAGTTTGGGATCGAAATCCGCTTTTCGCTGCAATGGCAAAGGGATTATTTTTACCGGGCTAGGACGATCTTCATTCGGTTTATTCGCGCTTTGCTTATTATGGAAATCGTAGGGGTTAGAAATTTTGTCGATTTTTGATGGCCAATCAATTCGAGTGGAATCGATCTCGGTCCATTGATCTGGGATTTCATTTTTTATTAAGACAGCGCCACGCATATCCCAAAACTCATCAATAGTTTTTCCATTAGCGATTTGATGAGCAAGTTCTGCTAAAGCCCGTTCAGCATTTCCAAACAACAGTATGTCTGCATTAGAATCCACTAAGATAGAACGACGGACCTTATCGCTCCAATAATCGTATTGAGCGATGCGCCGTAAACTCGCTTCTATTCCACCAATTACAATTGGAGTGTCATAGTAAGCTTCGCGACAACGTTGGCTATAAACAATAACGGACCGGTCTGGGCGTTTACCAGGTTCCGCGTAAGGTGTGTACGCATCATCGCTGCGCAATCTAAGATCTGCTGTATAGCGATTTATTAAAGAATCCATGTTGCCGCCGGTAATGCCAAAAAATAAATTCGGTTTACCTAATTGAGTAAATGCGTCAGCACTCTCCCATTCTGGTTGGGAAATGATGCCGACACGGAATCCTTGTGCTTCAAGCAGTCTTCCGACAACTGCCATACCGAAGCTGGGATGATCCACATAGGCATCGGCGGTAACAATAATAATGTCACAGCTATCCCATCCCAACTCTTCCATTTCCTGTTTTGACATGGGCAAAAATGGCGCCGTGCCGAAACATTCCGCCCAATATTTAGGATAGGAATAAAGCTTTGAAGGATTGTCGCTGTGTCCCTCGGGAATCGAACGGGCTACCTTGATTTTTGTCATTGTTGGTATATGTATGGCAGATATTAGAAAAACTGGTCGAGCGGAGCTTCTTCTCCATTAACGGTGAGCTTGCCATTCTGCAATGAAGCACTAAACAGGATGCGCCCGTTTTCCACAAGCAAATATCCCTGCTTTACATAGGGGCCAACTAGTTCCGCAAACTGACTGCTCATGATCGCTTGCTGATCCAGAGATATCTTTAACTGAATTGCTAGTGCAACTACAATTTCTTCAAGCTGAGATTCATTCAAATCAACACGATCGGGAATTCCTTTCCAATCAATGCTCAGATCAACCGAGTGTTCGCCGCCATAGACATTTGCTTCTACGATATTGTTCAAAACCAGACTATTTTGAACCAACAAAAGCGCCATGTCTCCCCCAAGAGCAGTAGCTTCCGCCATGGCTGCGTTGAGATTGTTACTACTTACCTGAGATTGAATAGTCCTGATTATTTCGTAGTAACCTTTAAAAAGTTTATTTTGTACTTCGTTAAGTTCCGTGGTCCAATTTAAGGACTGAACCGGTAATTCGCTTTCGATATTTCCTACCTGAATATTCTGAAAAATATCGATCGCTTGCGGAATTGTGGATGCCTGCATACGCGAATTGGAAGACAAATTGGTTAAGTTAAATGGAAAAGGTCCGGTTGAACTAATCGTAGGTATTGCTAGAAAAATAGTGCTGGGTGCTAACAAATCATTCATTTGTGTCGTATAACTTTTAATTTCAATTCCCGCCAGGTTAAAGCTCAATTGAGAATTGCTGTCGTGCGCAATAATGTTTCCAACAGATACATTTAGGCTCGCCGAATTATCCGTATTGGCGGTCAGGTTTCCGTCAACTCCTGTAAAGATAAGGTTAGTGCCGTTTTGATTGTAGTTAACAGGGGCTATATTCAAATCCACTCTTAAGGATTGATTTAAGCCAGCAAGCAGAGTTATTTCAACTGAAGGAAGCTCAAATGGGATCTCGGCGAGGGTTTGGATTAGCTCGGAGCTACTAAATCCTGGATCAATATTTGCGTAGATCAGTCCTATTCTGGGGCCTTCATCAGTTAACAAGAAAGGACCGTGCTGAATATCGATATTGAGACGAATATCCAGAGATTCACTGAATCCAGGCGAAGTCAAATCGATGTCTACAGTGGCTGCAGTGCGGAACCAACCAATATCGAATTGGGTATTAGTGACGCTCACCTGCCCTCGAGATTCCGGTGGCACCAGGTTAATTAAACTGGTGGTAGCGG
Organism: Pseudohongiellaceae bacterium; assembly: GCA_045565735.1. Lineage (GTDB taxonomy): Bacteria > Pseudomonadota > Gammaproteobacteria > Pseudomonadales > Pseudohongiellaceae > UBA9145. Next base: position 7,122 of record JBJLER010000001.1, on the reverse strand, counting down.
CGTCTCTAATGCCTAAACCTATAATTTTTGGCGTCACGACAAAAATCAGCACGAATGCAATTGAAAGCACGAGTAATACTTGCAGAATTCGATTAATCATAGGGGTCTTAACTACGGCGATAAAACTCACTACTAAAACACTATAGCAGGTATTTATTGGTACTTGTGGCGTTCCTGCATTAAATGCAGATAAATAAAAGCAATTTGTGAACTAATGATCTTTATGGGGTCTAATTTTATAGGCACAGCGTCTTGCCCCTGCAAATAAGTGGTCTACCCGCTCCACGGTGGCAGATTCATCGAACAATTCGCTGAAGCAATTAAGCTCGGCTCGGCAAAGATGTCGGCATTTGTCTGCTGCGGCGCAGATAGGGCAGTGATTCTCAATAAGTAGCCACCCATCCGGTAGCAAGCGCACTTCGGCCATATAGCCTTCCTCGCTGCGCAATTCGGCTAGCCTCTGAATACGACCTTGGATGTCTTCCCCGGCAGCCCTCAATTCATGCAGATAGTGCTGTGTGATTTGGTCATTGCGGCTATCAATCAACTGATTCATCCGGTCTTCCCCTAGGTCTGTCCGGATAACGTCTAGTAGTTCTAGGGTTAGCTGAGAATATCCGTCCGAGAAGCGTTTGTGTCCTGCCTTGGTAAGGCGCCACAGATGGACCGGGCGGCCGCGGGTTTGTTTCTCCTCCCGGGTTTGGGTTACAAATCCCTTATTCTCCAGCTCTGCAAGGTGTTGACGCACCCCCATTGTTGTCATACCTAATTGATTTGAAAGAATTTTTACCGATTGCTCCCCTCTCGTCTTGAGGCGCTGCAGTATCTGTTCCTGGGATTTAGCGACATCCATGATTTACTCCTCTGTAGTGCGGATATCGGCAGTATAAGTAAAGCATTTACTTTATTTATCTCTTTGTATTCCACTTCTATATTTGTAAAGTATTCACTTTAATATATTAGTAAGTATGTTAGTTATGGAAGATGTAATGCAAATACTTGAGCATGATCATATAAATCCGGAGGCTTCGATTCCATTGGCTATTGTCCATGGGCTCGTTTTTGGAGGGCGAAAGCAGTTACGTACCCCTCACTGAAGTAGGAGGACCGAAAATTTCAAACGAACTGCGGCATATCGGTAGGGTAGTGAATGGTGTGTGTGCAGGAATAACCCCCTTGTGTGCGGCAGGTTATGAATCAGAGGATTCCTCCCCCTTTAGTGAATATTCCTTCCAGAAGGAAGGTGTATTACATCTAAGGCAATGGTCTGGGTTGGGAGAACACGGCGAGCATTTAACTGTAGATCTGATAGAGCGGAACGACTACTCCCAATAGTTAATTGATTAGTATAGGATGAGTTTTGATCATAAGCCGTGGTAATGCTATTTAACAGGCAAAGCAGTTAATGAGTTTTGAAGCTCCTCTCCTAGTTACCTTTGTCGCTTATTTGTTACTCATACTCTTTCTCGGCGTAAAAGCTTACCGGAGAACCCATAACCTGGGTGACTATATTCTTGGCGGTCGAAAACTTGGCCCTGTAGTTACAGCTTTGAGTGTTGGTGCTTCGGATATGAGTGGTTGGTTGTTACTAGGGCTACCTGGCGCTATTTATCTTTCCGGCATTAGCGAGATTTGGATTGGTGTTGGATTGGTTATTGGCGCCTACTTAAATTGGTTATTCATTGCACGACCTTTTAGGGTATTTAGTCAGGAAGCAAACAATTCTCTAACGCTACCGGATTATTTTGAAAACCGTTTTAATGATACTAGTCGAATTCTGCGAGTAATTTCTGCTGTATTAATCTTGTTGTTTTTTACTTTTTATACCGCCTCTGGATTAGTAGGCGGTGCAATTCTTTTCGAAAACAGTTTTGGCTTACAGTACAGTACAGCTCTTTTGACTGGTGCATTTATTATCGTTGCTTACACCTTTGTCGGTGGCTTTCTAGCGGTAGCCTGGACTGATGTCATACAAGCCTTACTTATGTTGGTGGCATTACTAATAGCACCTCTAGCCGTTATCAATGGGGCTGGGGGAGCCAGTGTTGTAATTGATCAGATGCTCGCTGCAAACTCACAGAGCACTGGTCTTTTTACCAACATGACCTTTATCGGATTTTTATCTCTAATTGCCTGGGGTCTGGGTTATGTTGGTCAGCCTCATATCCTCGCTCGTTTTATGGCGGCTGAAAGCCCATTAAAACTTGTCTCCGCTCGGCGTATTGCAATGAGCTGGATGGTCATCGTATTAATTGGATCGGTATCCACCGGTCTTGCCGGCATCGCATATTTTGTAGATCAACCTCTGGCCAATCCAGAAACAGTTTTTATCGCGTTGAGCCAGAGTCTATTTAATCCCTGGGTGGCTGGCATTATTACTGCAGCGATTTTGTCGGCTATCATGTCCACTATCGATTCACAGTTATTAGTTTCATCTAGCGTCATCGGTGAAGATTTTTATCGGGTGTTTGTCCATCCCGATGCATCTGAAAAAGAACTGTTATTGGTAAGTCGCATCGCTGTAATTGTTATCGCATTGCTAGCTTTAACGATTGCCAGCGACCGAGACAGTCGCGTGTTAGATCTAGTCAGCTATGCCTGGGCTGGATTCGGTGCGTCTTTCGGGCCGGTAATAGTGTTCTCATTATTCTGGCGCAGTATGACTGCGCTCTCTGCAGTAGCCGGTATGGTAATTGGCGCAGCAACTGTAGTTGTTTGGTCAAATTTATCCGGAGGTATCTTTGACCTATATGAAATCGTTCCTGGTTTTCTGTTTGCATCGGTTGCAATAGTTGTAATTAGTGCACTGAAACCGGAGCAGGAATATTCGACCTTAGAAAAATATGATGATGTGCAGGGGTTACTGGCCACATCTTAAGCGTTGCTCTAATTTTCAGATTTTGGCTACACCTAACAGGTTCTATATCCCCATGCACATCTGGGTGAGAGTAATGCTTTTCGTTATGCCAAAGCATCGAGAGAATAGAAAGGCTCAGTATGCGTCGTGGGGTTGGTGCTCAAAAAAACCTAGATGTCGCGTCATGGATGCCATGAGTAATATACTCACAACAAATCTTTGTCCCCGTGGCACAACTGGATAGCGCGGCCCCCTCCTAAGGGGCAGGTTGCAGGTTCGAACCCTGCCGGGGACACCATTATCATCCCTTACCTTTAAGCATCTAATTTAAATAACTATTTATGTAGTATAGGGTAAGCTTTGAATTTGTAGGTAAGATTCTGACTTATTTGCAAAGACAAAATTCGCCTGATTTTCCACTGCTGATGTATCAAGAATAGCCAATACCAAACTAGATTCAGTGGAATCGGCAGGTCTATTACTAACGATCATAACCTCAGCCGGCTTTGTGTTTTCATCCTCTATTTGAAGCAACTCATCACTAGCTTTCACAGGATGTTCGCTTGTTAACAAGTACAAGCGTTTTTTTGGGTTGCCGCGATAAAACATCCTTGCCACTACTTCCTGTCCGGTGTAACAGCCTTTATTGAAATCAACAACGCCGGAAATGTCGAAGTTCAACAACTGCGGTGTGTATTTTTCCACCGCGTCGCTATCAACGTGCATTATTCCGGCTTTCATGTCCTCTCGATACCATTTGTCCAGGTTTGAATTGGCTTCGACATTCTTTCCGATCTCAGCAATTAAATCAGCATCGTTACACCACAATTCAAATCTAGGAGTATGACTGGGAATGCGCAACAACAATCCACCTGGCACCGCTATACAATTTCCGATTTCAGCAGGCAATGATTGAAATCTGCTGTTGAGAAAAATTTCGGCGTCGTCACCAATGAAACCGAATGCACGAATAACTTCTGTATCAATCTTCAATTTTACATTTGAAAACACGGCGTACTTGGATAGGGTCGTGAGTATAGCTTCGGCTGTCCCACCAGTAGTGCGCAGAACGCAATCGTTTCGGTGTAACGCTATCTGGAAATCTGCAACGACTCGCCCTTTTTGATTGCAAATTGCACCTGATAAAGATTTGGATTCCGTTAAGGCCTCGATGTCGCAAGTTGTTTGCCCCTGCAAGAATTGAATCTTGTCTGAGCCACTGGCGCGAATGAACTCGAATGTGTTTAGGTCAATTACTTGCATTAAATTTCTGAAACTACTGATTTAATAAAAGGTTGCTGCTTTAAATTCCTAGGTGTCAGTATAAAATTATCATATGGTGGAACTAGATAAGCAAAGAATCTTTTGGCACAGCCGTCGTGGGATGTTAGAACTCGATCTGTTGCTGGTGCCGTTCGTCGATGATGTATTTGAGCAACTCGATCACCAAGAACAGATGCTTTATGCCAGGTTTTTGGAGGAAGAGGACCAAGATCTCTTTGCCTGGCTGCTGGGGACTGTTACTCCGCCAAACCAAGCGTACGAAAAAATAATTGCCAAGATTTTAGCGCATAGCAAGAAGTCGCATTAAGCTTCCAATCTGCATCCTGCGCCCATTCATAGCTCCCAGTCACTGATTTTTGCGAGCCGCATTTAGTGTTTTTTTTCCGGAGAGAGGATTGTATCTTGTGCTTTCGGTGCTGCTTCAGGGTAGTCCAAATTGAAATGTAAGCCTCTACTCTCTTCCCGTTGTAGCGCACAGCAAATTATCAGTTCGGAAACTAACGCCAGGTTTCGTAGTTCCAGATTGTCATTCGTTACCTTGTGCTTGATGTAATGGTCTCGGACTTCTTCCCGAAGTAGTTTTATGCGTCGGTCTGCCATTTCAAGGCGTTTGTTGTTACGAACAATGCCAACGAAATCCCACATAAATCGCCGAATCTCATCCCAATTGTGGGAGACCAACACCTCATCATCTGAATCTGTTACACGGCTCTCATCCCATTCTTTAATTGCCTCGACAAATTCTATTTTTGAAATCTTTTCGCGAATGCTGCTCGCCGCACCAAAGGCAATCACAAAACATTCCAACAAAGAATTACTTGCCATGCGGTTAGCGCCATGCAAGCCGGTAAAACTGGTTTCGCCAATTGCATAGAGATTGCCAATGTCAGTTTCTCCTTGTGTGTTAACAATTACTCCACCGCAAGTGTAATGAGCCGCCGGAACTACGGGTATGCGTTCCTTGGTAATATCGATCCCAAATTCCAGACAACGTTTATAGATCGTAGGGAAGTGCTCTATGATAAATTCTGGTGGCTGATGTGTGATATTAAGAAATACGCAATCACAACCGATTCGTTTCATCTCATAGTCGATAGCGCGCGCAACTATGTCTCTCGGTGCTAAATCTTCACGAGAGTCAAAGCGTGGCATAAAACGGGTACCGTCAGGTAATTCAAGTTTGGCACCTTCCCCTCGCAATGCTTCAGTGATTAAAAAAGATTTTGCGTGCGGATGATAAAGACAGGTGGGGTGGAACTGATTGAACTCCATATTGGCTACGCGGCATCCCGCACGCCAGGCCATTGCAATGCCGTCGCCACTGGCTCCATCTGGATTGGTGGTGTAGAGGTAAGCTTTACTGGCACCACCGGTGGCAAGTACTACAAATTTCGCAAAAAATGTTTCAACCTGCGAAGTTTCCTGATTTAGCGCATAAACTCCCACACAGACCGGCTGTGAACCGTTCTCAGAGCTTTGTGTCACTAAATCTACAGCAGTGCATCCTTCAAGCAAAGTGATATTAGGGTGGGCCTCAGCGCGTTTTTGTAATGTTTCAAACACAGCTTTGCCAGTAGCATCGGTAGCATGAATGATTCGACGATGGCTATGACCGCCTTCCTGGGTCAAATGCAGTGAACTAAGTTCTGTAGCATCAATATCAGCGTCGGATTTTTTTTCGGATTTCTGAGGCTTAGTAGTTAATGGGACACCTTGCTCTATTAACCAGCTGACCGCTTCGGCGCTGCGGGAAACCATGTACTCGACAATGTTGCGATGACATAGACCAACCCCGGCAGTTAAAGTGTCTTCAACATGGGATTCGATACTATCGGCTTCATCCAATACAGCTGCAATACCACCTTGTGCATAAAAGGTTGCCCCCTCGCTTAAAACACCTTTGCTTAAGACTGTGACCTGAGCAAAATGGGCGCTTCTCAAAGCTAGGGTGAGCCCGGCGGCCCCGCTGCCAATGATTAGAATTTCAGCCTTTCTATTAATATTTTGTGAGTTCTGCGCCATATTCCCTTCTCTTTACACTGGCAGGAGATTCACTGAGTGATTTACTGTTATTCTACCCATTTGCATATAAGTATCTGAAATTTTTATGTTTATTTTTCTTAGATAAGTTCCATATAGGAAGTAGCTTATTGCAATACAGCGCTGAATTTTAGAGGGGGTGGGCAAATTCGTGAGCATTGAGCAACAATCCTTGCTTCCGAAAGTCCATCAGGATGTTAAACGATAGAAATTATTTTTTGGAATAGTCACATTATTTTCAATATTCACAGAACTTTTGTCATCACTTACTGTCTATTTCGCAGGTCATGCTCATTTGTTCCTAGTGGTGAATTAAAAAAGCATCAGCAATAACGGAGAAGGAATGAATGGCAGAGGATACTGATCAACAATTAGTTGACAGGGTCTTGAGTGGTAACAAGAACGCATTCGATATGTTAGTTCTTCGCTATCAACACAGAGTCGCTGCCCTAATAGGACGATTTATCCAGGATACACAGGAAGCAGAAGATGTTTGCCAGGAGGCGTTCATCAAAGCTTATCGGGCCTTGCCGTTGTTTCGGGGAGACAGTGCTTTTTATACCTGGCTTTACCGAATTGCAGTAAATACGGCAAAGAATCATCTTGTTTCCAAGAACCGTAGGCCACCAGCCAATGATCTTGAAATCGATGAGGCAGAGGTGAGCGAGATTGGAACCGTACTGAGGGAAATTGAAAATCCCGAAGCCAGTCTGGCTACGGAAAGGCTAAAACAGGCCATCACTGGCGCGATTGAAGATCTGCCGGAAGATTTACGAGTAGCTTTTACCTTACGTGAATTTTCAGGATTGAGTTACGAGGATATTACTGAGGTAATGGATTGCCCGGTTGGAACAGTAAGATCTCGAATTTTTCGCGCCAGGGAAGCGATTGATAAGAAGATTCGAGAGTTGTTGTGAGTTGAAACTTGCATTTGCATTAAG